>NZ_JAWOBM010000002.1:0-69024 GCF_046498025.1 Halorubrum sp. | reverse complement strand
AGCCCGAAGGTCGCCTGGGACAAGGGCGAGCAGATCCAGTCGATCCCGGACGCCATCGGCACCGCGCTCCGGCGCTACCTGGACGACGAGATCGACAAGGGGATCCCGCAACAGCAGAGCCTCGACGACGTCGAGCGCGACCTGGCGAGCGAATCGACGAGCCAGACCGACGGCGGCGCGGTCGACGCCGGCGCGGCGACCGACGCCCCGAGCGCGAACGGGGCCGACCCGGCCGCCGACGACGCGGCCGACGCCGACGACGCGATGCAGGAGCTCATCGCGGCCGGCGAGTCGCCCGAGTGTCCCGACTGCGGCGGGATGAACCTCTACTACTCCGAGGGCTGCAAGACGTGCGAGTCGTGCGGCTGGTCGGAGTGTTAGACGGGCGAATCCGGCGCCGATAGGCGCCCGCGACGCGATCAGTTATTTTTGCACTCGCGTCGAGAGCGGCGTCGACGATCGATCGGAATCGTGATACCCGCAGGTAGAGAGAGACGGCGGCGATACCGACAAAAGGGAACTGAGAGCCGAAACGAACCGCGTCGACGGCGCGTCAGTCGTCTTCGAGCGCCTGCGCGATGCGCTGGAGCTGTCGGGTCGCGTCGCGGACCTCGTCGCGGAGCTGGCGCACCTCGCGCACGAGCTCCTCGTTACCGACCTGATCGCCGCCTTCCTCGCCGCGGGCGCCGGGGCCGCCGCCCATCCCCGGCGGGCCGCCCGCGCCGCCCGGCCCGCCGCCGCCCATCATGCCGGACATCATCTGCGCGAACGGGTTGCCGCCGCCACCGCCGCCCATCCCCGGCGGGCCGCCGCCGCCCATCATCTCTTCCGGGTCGGGGCGTTCTCCCTCCTCGCGCTCCTGTTCGCGTCGCTCGCGGATCTCCTCGACGCGCTCGCGGAAGGACTTCTCCTCCCCGTCGTCGTCTTGACTTTCGGCGTCGTCGTCGCCCTGATTTTCGGCGGCACTACCGCCCTGTTTTCCGGCGGCATCGCCGCCCTGTTCCTCGCCGTCGTCGGCGTCGGTGGTCTCGTCGTCTGCCATGGATCCCGGTTCGGTAGCCCGGGCGAAAAGGGTTGTTGCTCCGGCTCTCGACGGTGCGTTTATATCGGGGCGGTCGATCGCGGGCGTCGCTCGGCGGTGGCGCCGCCTCTGTCGTCAGGCTCGAACCGGGCGGTGGCAGTTCGGACACTCGGTCGTCTCCGCGTCGCGGCCGACCGCGGGCACGTGGTCGCCGCAGTTCGGACACCGGGTCCGGGTACGCGCGTACTCGGTACTCGACGGGACGGGGGACTGTTCGGTATCGTCGCTCATATACCCATGCTATTTCTTACCACACTAATAGCTTTCCACGATATCCCTAAAACGCCACAGAGGGGATTAAAACGGCTCGTGAAGCGTCGGTGGTGACGCTCACTCGTGTCCCGAGACGCGGACCGGTTCGTAGGGTTCCTCCAGCCACTCCACGTCGGAGGGGGAGAGGTGGATGTCGAGCGCCTCGACCGCGTCCTCTAAGTGCTCGACGCTGGTCGTGCCGACGATCGGCGTGTCCACCCACTCCTTGTGGAACAGCCACGCCAGCGCGATCTGGGCCATCTTCACCCCCTTCCCCTCGGCCAGTTCCGCGACGCGTTCGTTGACCGTCGGACCGCCGCCCTCGCGGTAGGGATGCGCGTAGAGGTGCTCTTCCGTCTCCCCGCGGAGCGTGGCGTCGACCGACTCGTGCGGTCGGGTGAGGTAGCCGCGCGCGAGCGGGCTCCACGGCATCACGCCGATGCCCTCTTTTTCACAGAGGGGGAGCATCTCGCGCTCCTCCTCGCGGTACGCGAGGTTGTAGTGGTTCTGCATCGTGGCGAACCGCTCGTACCCCTCGCGCTCGCTCGCGTGGAGCGCCTCGGCGAACTGGTGGGCCCACATCGAGGAGCCGCCGACGTACCGCACGTCGCCGCGGCGGACGGCGTCGTCGAGCGCCGCGAGCGTCTCCTCGATCGGCGTGTCGTAATCCCAGCGATGGATCTGATAGAGGTCTATCGTGTCCATCCCCAGGCGGTCGAGGCTGTTCGCGAGCTCCTGTTCGATCGCCTTCCGCGAGAGCCCGCCCGAGTTCGGGTTCGACTCGTCCATCTGGAAGTAGCCCTTCGTGGCGACGACGGTCTCCTCGCGGTGGCCCGCCAGCGCCTCGCCGAGGACGCGCTCCGACTCGCCGTTCGAGTACATGTTCGCGGTGTCGAAGAACGTCACCCCGAGCTCAAGCGCGCGCTCAACGATCTCTTTCCCCTCCTCCTCGTCGAGGACCCACTCGCGCCAGTCCGGGTCGCCGAAGCTCATGCAGCCGAGACAGATCTTCGACACCGTCATGCCGGTGTCGCCGAGGGTGGTGTACTCCATACCCCGAGCAGGCGGAGCCGGGACAAAAAACCACCCCGGGCGCGGCGGCCCGGGGCAGTGACCGACGACCCATCCGAACGCGCCCTCGAAGCTTTGTCGACGGAGTCCGTCTGATCCGCCGTGAGCGATCGACCCGCCCTGTGGCTGCTCGGCGACCAGCTCAATCCCGACCTCGACGCGCTCGGGGAGACCGACGAGGTGCTGCTTATCGAGGCGCACGGCTTCGCCGATCGGAAGCCGTACCACGCCCACAAGCTGACGCTCGTCTTCTCCGCGATGCGACACTTCCGGGACGAGCTCCGCGAGCGCGGCCACGACGTGACGTACCTGCGGGCCGAGTCGTTCGGCGGGGGCCTCGACGCGTTCCTGTCCGACCGCCCCGATCCCGCCCTCCGGCTGATGCGCCCCGCGAGCCACGGCGCCGGCGAGCGCCTCCGCGAACTCGTCGCCGAGCGGGGCGGGTCGCTGGCGCTGATAGAAAACGAGCTGTTCTGGACGACGCCTGAGGAGTGGCGGGAGTGGGCGGGCGAGCGGGATGCGGACGGGAGCGGGTCCGAACCGCTCGTCGGCGCGGACGGCACCGCCGAGCGCACCTACCGACAGGAGGGCTGGTACCGCCACGTCCGCCGCGAGACGGGCGTGTTGATGGACGGCGACGAGCCCCTCGGCGGCGAGTGGAACTACGACGACCTGAACCGCGAGACGCCGCCGGACGACTGGGAGCCCCCGGAGCGCCCGCGGTTCGAGCCGGACGGGCTCACCCGTGAGACGCACGCGTGGGTCCGCGACCGGTTCGACACCTGGGGCGCCGACGGGCTGGAGGCGTTCGCCTGGCCGGTCACCCGCGAGGAGGCCCTGGCGGCCCTCGACGCGTTCGTCCGCGAGCGGCTGCCGTCGTTCGGGCGGTACGAGGACGCGATGGTGACGGGCGAGCCGTTCCTCTCGCACTCCCTGTTATCGCCCGCGATCAACCTCGGACTGCTCGACCCGCGCGAACCCGTCCGGGCGGTGGAGGCCGCCTACGAGGAGCGCGGAGTCGAGCCGGGCGCGTACGACCCGGCCGACGACGCGGCGAGCGGCGGTTCGGAGGCGACCACGCTGGACGCGTTCGCGGAGGGCGGCGACGACGCTCCCGACCTGCCGCCGGTCCCGCTCAACGCGGCCGAGGGGTTCATCAGGCAGGTGATCGGCTGGCGGGAGTTCGTGCGTCACGTCTACCGGGAGGCGATGCCGGAGCTGGCGACGGCGAATCGGCTGGAGCAGTCCCGGGAGCTGCCGCCGGCCTACTGGGACGGCGAGACCGACATGACCTGTCTGTCGGAGGCCGTCGGCCACGTCCGCGAGTACGGCTACGCCCACCACATCGAGCGGCTGATGGTGCTGTCGAACTTCGCGATGATCTACGGCGCCGACCCCGCCGACGTGAACGAGTGGTTCCACCTCGGCTTCGTCGACGCGTACCACTGGGTGACGACGCCGAACGTCGTCGCGATGGGGTCGTTCGGCACCGACGTGCTCTCCTCGAAGCCGTACGCCTCCTCGGGGAGCTACGTGAACCGGATGAGCGACCACTGCGCGTCGTGTCCGTACGCGGTCTCGCGGACGACCGGCGAGGGGGCGTGCCCGTTCAACGCCCTCTACTGGGACTTCCTGAAGGAGAACGAGGACGCGCTCCGCGGCACCGGACGGATGGGACTGATGTACTCGCACGTCGATAAGAAAGACGACGAGGAGTGGGCCGCCATCCGCGAGCGGGCGGCGAGGGTCCGAGAACTGGCGGCGAACGGAGAGTTATAAGATACCGGCCGCGGTCCGACGTCGCGCTGCTACTCGCCGGCGGCGAGCCGCCGCAGCCGGGGGAGCGCCTGCTCGTACCCGAGGGCGACGACGCCGACGTACAGCGCGAGCAGCCCCATCCCGACCGCCCACGCGCCGAGCACGAGGTCGCCGGCGGTGGCCGCCGAGAGGCCGAACCGTTCGAGGACGATGCCGACCGCCGAGGCCGCGCCGGCCCCGGCGAGGACCGCGACCAGCTCCGCGAGTTCGACCGCGACCGCGGGTACTTCAACCATACGGGCTCGCGGCAGCCGCGGCTTATCACTCTTTCGGGAGCGGCGCGAGCCGGAGCGACCGAATCGAGGAGCGGCGATCGGCCCAGCGCGGCTACTTGAGGCCGAACGCGCGCATCGCGGTGTCGGCGACGCCCTTCGCGATCAGGCCGAGCCCCGCCAGCAGGAGAGCGATCCCGCCGCCGACAACGGGGTCGTACGCGGTCAACACGCCGATTGCGAGGAGGACGAGGAGCAGGCCGAGGATGCCGGTGCGTCCGAGCGCGTCGCGCATACCCCCGATCGCCGCCGCCGTGATTTAAGTAGGGCGCTTCCGTGCGGAGAGCGGCCCTTTTATTTCCGGGAGCGCGTATCACCGCGTACGCATGAGCAACGGAGACGGCGACGGTCGAAACGACCTCCGGATGCCCGACGACGACGAGGTGTTCGCGGAGGTCGTCGAGATGCTCGGCGCGAACCGGGTCCGCGTCCGCTGTGCGGACGGGAAAGAGCGGACCGCGCGCATCCCCGGGCGGATGCAGAAGCGCGTCTGGATCCGCGAGGACGACATCGTCCTCGTCGAGCCGTGGGACTGGCAGGACGAGAAGGGCGACATCGCGTGGCGGTACGAGAAGAGCGAGGCAGAACAGCTCCGCGAGGAAGGCCACCTGCAGTAGCGCGGGGATCGGACCGCCGGCGTCACGGGAGCGGCGTCGGCGCCCCCGCGAGACCGACGAGCGACCGGCACCCGCCGCACCGTTTTAAGTCCGAACGGCCCCGAACGAGCGTATGCTCCGGCTCGCGATGACGACCGACGCGGAGACGTTCGACCGAGTGCGCGAGCCGCTCGCGGCCCGCGGCGTCGCCGTCGAACACGTACGGGCGAAAGAGCGGTCGCTCCGCGTCTCGGGCGGCGATCTCGACGAGGACGGAGACCCCGAACGCGGGGAGTTCGACGGCTTCGACGTCGGCTTCGTCTACCCCTCGCGGCTCATGGAGGGCGCCGTCGTCGACGCGCGGCTGTCGGTCCCGTGGGTGAACGGCCGCGAGGCCGTCCTCACCTCGCGGAACAAGGCGGGCGTCCTCGCCGCGCTCGACGACGCCGGACTCCCGACGCCGCGGACGACGCTGGTGTCGAACCCCGTCGACGAGGCGGTCGTCACCGAGGCGGTCTCGTCGTTCTCGTACCCCGTCGTGGTCAAGCCGAACTCCGCGACCCGAGGCGTCGGCGTCGCGGCCGCCGGCGACCTGGACTCGCTTCTGGGCGTCGTCGACTACCTGAACCTCGTCCACGACTACCGCGCGACCGGCGACAAGTCGTACCTGATCCAGGAGTACCTCCCCGACGCGCGCGACTACCGCGCGATGGTCGTCGACGGCGCGTACGCCGGCGCGGTGCGCCGGGAGCTGCCGGCGGACGCTCGGGAGGCGGGACGGTGGAAGCACAACGTCCACCGCGGCGCCGAGGCCGCCGGCGTCGACCTCCCCGAGCGCGCCCGGGAGGTGGCCGAGCGGGCGGCCGACGCCCTCGGCATCGACTACCTCGGCGTCGACCTGCTCGCGACGGACGGCCGGCTCGTCGTCAACGAGACGAACGCGCGCCCGACGGTGGACGCCGCGACGAAGTACGAGCCCGACTTCTACGACCGGCTCGCGGGGCTCATCGAGCGAGCGGCGGGGGAGAACTGACCGGAGGAGATCCGCCGGCTACTCGAGGTCGATCGACGCGGAGTCGTCGTCGCGGTCGAACGTGACCTCGAGGATCCCGTTGTTGAACGTCGCGTTCGCGGAGTGCTCGTCGACCGGGACCGGGAGCTCGACCGTCTCGTCGTACTCCCGCCGGTCGGAGACCGCCGAAATGGTGAGCGCCTCGCCGTCGCACTGCAGGGAGAGCTCCTCCTTCGAGACGGCCGGGAGGTCGGCGACGAGTCGCACGCCGTCGTCGGTAGCGTACGCGTCCACGTGCGTCGCCGACCCGAAGCCGGCGTCCTCGGTCCCCGGTTCGCCGCCCGCCATCTCGTTCATCATCCGTTCGATCTCCGCGAAGAAATCACCGAACGGATCGTCACGGTCGTCTCTGTCCATACACCACGTGAGGGCGGTGACCCCGATAAGCTTTCTGTCGGTCGCCGTATTGGCCGACACGGCGCGGCGCGGGACGGTGCCCTCGGGCGAAAACCGGCGACGACGGTCAGTACCGATCGTAACGAAATCGAACGATAGTGACGATCTCAGGGCGACTCGGTCGGATTTAAGTATCTGCGGCTCACCTTTTTCGGATATGAGTAAATCATATCTCGCCGCGGCCGAGGACGTGAGCGACGACGAGGTCGTCCGAGTGGGGCTCAACGGGTTCGGTCGGATCGGTCGGAACGTGCTCCGCGCGGTGCTCGAGGAGCCCCGGATCGAGCTCGTCGGGATCAACGACGTGATGGACTTCGAGGACATGGCGTACCTCGCGAAGTACGACACCGTCATGGGCCGGCTCGACGGCGTCGAGCTCGAGGGCGACGCGCTGGCGATCGGCGGCACCTCCGTCCCGCTGTACAACGTGCAGGACCCCGCGGACCTCCCGTGGGGCGAGCTCGACGTCGACGTCGCACTGGAGTGTACGGGCGTCTTCCGGACGCGCGAGGACGCGAGCGGGCACCTCGAGGGCGGCGCGGACACCGTCGTCATCTCGGCGCCTCCGAAGGGCGAGGAGCCGGTCAAGCAGCTCGTCTACGGCGTCAACCACGACGAGTACGACGGCGAGGACGTCGTCTCGAACGCCTCCTGTACGACGAACTCCATCACGCCGGTCGCGCAGGTGCTCGACGCGGAGTTCGGCATCGACGCCGGCACGCTCACCACGGTCCACGCCTACACCGGCTCGCAGGCGCTCATCGACGGCCCGAAGGCGAAGACGCGCCGCGGGCGCGCGGCCGCCGAGAACATCGTGCCGACCTCGACGGGCGCGGCCGGCGCGGCGCAGGAGGTCCTCCCGCAGCTCGAGGGGAAGATCGACGGGATGGCGATGCGCGTCCCGGTCCCGAGCGGCTCCATCACCGAGTTCGTCGTCAGCCTCGACGAGACCGTCACCGCCGAAGAGGTCAACGCGGCCTTCCGTGACGCCGCCGACTCCGGCCCGCTCGCGGGCGTCCTCGGCTACACCGACGACGAGGTCGTCTCCAGCGACATCGTCGGCCTCCCGTTCTCCAGCTACGTCGACCTCGGGTCGACGAACGTCATCGCCGGCGGGAAGCTCCTGAAGGTCCTCACCTGGTACGACAACGAGTACGGCTTCGCGAGTCGGATGCTCGACATGGCCGCGTTCGTCACGGACGAGTCGTAAGTCGTCCACCGCGGTCGGCGCCTCTCGCAGTACCGCCGCCCGGAGAACCACCGCTTAAATACTTCATCGACGACGGTTCACCCATGTCCGACTTCGACACCATCGACGACCTCCCGGCAGACTCGCGCGTCCTCGTCAGGCTCGACCTCAACTCGCCGATCGAGGACGGAGAACCGCAGGACAACCGCCGCTTCGAACGCCACGCGGAGACGGTCCGCGAGCTCGCCGACGCGGGCCACCGCGTCGTCTGTCTGGCTCACCAGGGCCGCCCCGGCCGCGACGACTTCACGTCGCTGTCGGGCCACGCCGCGATCCTCGCCGAGCACGTCGGCCGCGACGTCGCCTTCGTCGAGGACACCTACGGCGAGGCGGCGCTGTCCGCCGTCGACGCGCTCGGCGCGGGCGAGGTCCTCCTGTTGGAGAACACCCGGATGTGCGAGGACGAACTTCCCGAGGAGTCGCCCGAGGAGAAGGCCGACACCGAGTTCGTGACGACGCTCGCCCCCCACTTCGACGCGTACGTCAACGACGCGTACTCCGCGGCCCACCGGAAGCACGCCTCGCTGGTCGGGTTCCCGCTCGCGCTCCCCGCCTACGCCGGCCGCGTGATGGAGACGGAGTACGAGGCCAACACCGCCATCGCGACCCGCGAGTTCGACGGTCCGGTGACGATGGTCGTCGGCGGGACGAAGGCGACCGACGTGATCGGCGTGATGGACGCCTTAGACGACCGGGTCGACCGGTTCCTGCTCGGCGGCGTCGCCGGCGAGCTCTTCCTGCGCGCGGCGGGCCACCCCGTCGGGCGCGACGTCGGGGACATGGACCTGTTCGACGAGCAGTGGGAGGGGAACCGCGAGCTGATCGAGTCGGTCCTCGCCGAGCGCGGCGACGCGATCCACCTCGCGACGGACCTCGCGTACGAGGGGTCCGAGGGCGAGCGCGCGGAGGTCGCCGTCGACGAGATAGACGAGAAGGACACGGGGTACCTCGACGTGGGCTCGGAGACGGTCGCGGCCTACGAGCCGCTCGTCCGCGAGTCCGACGCGGTGTTCGTGAAGGGGGCGCTCGGCGTCTTCGAGGACGAGCGGTTCGCCGACGGCACCGTCGGCGTGCTCGAGGCCATCGCCGAGACCGACTGCTTCTCGGTCGTCGGCGGGGGCGACACCTCACGCGCGATCGAGATGTACGGGCTCAGCGAGGACGACTTCTCGCACGTGTCGATCGCGGGCGGGGCCTACATCCGGGCGCTGACGGGCGAGCCGCTGCCGGCCGTGGAGGTCCTCGAGGAGGCGGCCGAGCGGCAGTAAGGCGGCGGCCGAGCGGCGGTGAGGCGGCGAGGCGCGAGGTTCGGCGGGCGATTTGAGCCGACTACTCCTCGTTGAGATCGAGGTCGAACTGCTCGTTTTCGGTCACCGCGTTGAGCACGACGCTCGTGTTCGACTCGCGGATGTCGGCGTCGGTGAGGATCGCCTTGATCTGGTCGTTCATCCCGTCCGTGTCGGTGAACTTGCCGATGGCGATCACGTCGTAATCGCCCGTGACCTCGTAGACGCTCACCATCTGTTTCTCCTGCCGGAGCTTCTCCGTGACGTCGGGGAGCGCGCTCCCCTCCACCTTCAACTGGAGCACGGCAGTCACGTCGTACCCGAGCTTGTCGTAGTCGACGATGGGAGTGTATCCCCGGATCACGCCCTCGTCCTCAAGATCTCGGAGGTGATTCGAGACGGTCGTTACGGACACGTCGAGTTCGTCGCCGAGGCTTCGGAGGCTGGCGCGACCGTTGCTGAGAAGGGAGTTAACGAGTTTGGCGTCGAGGTTTTCGTACGTCATCACACCTAACCACGCGCTCAGGGGTTTATAATTTTACGAACGTCCAGCAGTATTGCCACACTGGCGGTTCATGCACCAAGCGATAAGGCCTTTATACTGGCAGATAACTACTGAAGCGTCCAGAACATGACGGACGAACACGCGAAAGCAGACGGCGGCCTCTCGGCCGAAGAACAGGCGGTACTCGACGAGATCGACGAGGAGAACGTCGACTTCCTGCGGCTCCAGTTCACCGACATCCTCGGCGTCGTGAAGAACGTCTCCGTGCCGGCCCACCAGGCGGAGAAGGCGTTCACCGAGGGGATCTACTTCGACGGCTCCTCCATCGAGGGATTCGTACGCATCCAGGAGTCCGACATGCGGCTCGTCCCCGACCCCGACACGTTCGCGGTGCTCCCGTGGCGCAGCGACGGCGACGGCGACAGCGGGGCCGCGCGGCTCATCTGTGACATCGTCGACACCGACGGCGAGCCGTTCGCCGGCGGTCCGCGTCAGGTGCTGAAAAGCGTCCTCGCGGAGGCCGAGGAGATGGGCTACTCCGTCTCCATCGGTCCGGAGCCCGAGTTCTTCCTGTTCAAGACCGACGACGAGGGGAACGCGACGACGATCCCCCACGACAACGGCGGCTACTTCGACCTCGCGCCCAAGGACCTCGCGAGCGACGTGCGCAAGGAGATCATCTTCACCTTAGAGGAGATGGGCTTCGAGATCGAGGCCTCCCACCACGAGGTCGCCGAGGGGCAACACGAGATCAACTTCAAGTACGACGATGCGCTCACGACCGCGGACAACATCGCGACGTTCCGCGCCGTCGTCCGCGCGGTCGCGAGCCAGCACGATCTGCACGCGACGTTCATGCCCAAGCCGATCGCCGACATCAACGGCTCGGGGATGCACAGCCACATCTCGCTGTTCGACGAGGACGGCAACGCCTTCGCCGACGACGACGACGAATTCAACCTGAGCGAGACGGCCTACCAGTTCATGGGCGGCATCCTGAACCACGCCAAGGCGTTCACGGCCGTCACCAACCCGACCGTGAACTCCTACAAGCGCCTGGTGCCCGGCTACGAGGCGCCCATCTACGTCGCGTGGTCCGACACGAACCGCTCGGCGCTCGTCCGCGTCCCGGACGCCGCGGGCGTCTCCGCCCGGTTCGAGGTCCGCAGCCCCGACCCGTCCTGTAACCCCTACCTCGGGATGGCGTCGCTCATCGCCGCCGGGCTCGACGGTATCAAGACCGAGGCCGGCCCGGGCGAACCGGTCCGCGAGGACATCTACGAGTTCGACGACGAGAAGCGCCAGGAGTACGGCATCGAGACGCTGCCGCCGAACCTCGGCGCCGCCGTCGAGGCGCTGGAGGCGGACGAAGTGCTGCAGGACGCGCTCGGCCCGCACACCTCCGAGAAGTTCGCCGAGGCGAAGTCCCAAGAGTTCAGCGAGTACCTCACCCAGGTCTCGCAGTGGGAAGAGGACCGCTACCTCGAGACGTTCTGAGGCGCGGTCTCGGGTTGCGGTTCTCTCGGTTCCCCGATTTCGGGTTGCCCCTTTATCCGCGTTCGGTTCGCTCGTTTTCGGTCGATCGGGCATCCGTCGACTCGCAGCGGTGCCGTCGGTCGTTCACCCGGCTGAGAGCGGTTACCACCGCCAGCGTCTCGACCGCTCGCCGGCGCGACCGATTAGAAATACGTCATCCGTGACCGCCGTTCGAAACGGCCGCTCCCGCGATCCGATCCGGCAGCGCCGGCAGCGCGACGACGGCGACGACCGCGGCGGCCGTCGCGGCCAGCGTGACGACGATCGAATCGGCGAACGCGTACGCGCCGACCCAGAGCGCGCCGGTGACGGCGAGCGCCGGAACGGCGACCCGTACCGGAACCGCGGACTCGTCGCCGGGGACGAGCCGCCAGCCCACCGCGCCGCCGAGGCCGGTGGCGATCCCGATCCCGGCCTCGACGACCTCTCCGGCGTGTCCGCCGGCGAACGCGACGCCGGCCGCCGCGAACGAGACGACCCCCGCCAACAGGAACGCCGGGACGGGGTCGAGCGCGGTGGTCGGATCCGCGCGCGCCGACCGGGTGGAACCGCCGCGAAACCGCGGGTCGCCGGCGAGCCACAGCGTGCCGACGACGACGACGCCGCCGAGGCCGAGTCCGGCGAGCACGTCGACGAGGTAGTGGACCTCGATGACCACCCGCGAGGCGGCGACGGCGACGGCGACGAGGCCGGCCGCGAGGATGCGCTTCCGTTCGGTCCACGCGCGGTCGTACAACAGCGCCATCGCGCCGTAGGCGGCCGCGCCGCCGGTGGCGTGCCCGCTCGGGAAGCCGAAGCCGTCGGAGAGCACCTGCGCCTCGTACCACCCCGAGAGGAGCCCGGGGAGCCACGTCGGGACGGCGGCGGGGCCCATGGCGCCCGGCGGTCGGGGGACGGCGAACCACGCCTTCCCGAGCGCGACGGCGGCGTACGCACAGGTGACCGCGGCGATGGCGGTCGCGCCGGCCCGGCGCGGCGAGGCCGCGATCCGGTGGCCGGCGAACCAGTAGGTGACCGCCAAGAGCCCGAAGAGGAACCACGGGTCGGCGAGGTGGGTGACGGCCGCGAAGGCGACGACGACGAACTCGGGTAGTGCGTCGACGAGGACGATCTCGCCGACTCCCCGATCAGCGGTAACGAGTCTGGTCACGGATCGATCACTCGATCAGTCGTCGCCGCGGCCACGGGCGTAGTCGAGTGCCTTTCCGGGGGTTTCGAGCAGGTTGAGACTGATGCCGACGATGATAAAGAGGGTGTAGAGCCCGAGCGTTGACAGCCCGAGGATGAGCATCGCGGCGATGGCGTAGATCCCGTCGAGGAAGGAGAACGCTCCCAGGATGAGCACCGTCCCGTACAGCAGCACGAGGTACGGCCCCCAGCCGCGAGCGTGGCCCCGCCGCATCCGGGCTCGAACGTAGCGTTTCAGTTCCGACTCAACCGCGGGCTTGTCGACGGTGCGCCGCTCGACGTCGTCCTCGAACTCGTCGAACTCCGCCCGCAGCCGTCCGAGTTCCTCCTGGAGCGCGGCGACGTCCGGCGCTCCCTGCGGCCGCTCCTCGTCGCCGGCGTCGTCCGCGCCGTCCGACTCGCCGTTCATACCGGTGGGTCGGTCGCGGTCGTGTTGTAACTGCCGGTCCGCGGCGGGGTCGGCCGCGGTCGGGCCGGCGGCGGAACGGCCTCCGCCGCCGCGACCGATTCCGCCCTCGCGGTCCGGGCCTTCCCGGCCGGCCAACACCACGTTGACGACGCCGCCGACTACGACGACGACGGCAGCGAGGTACAGCCACGTGACGAGCAACAGGATGCCGCCGATGACGCCGTACACCTGAAACTGTCCGGCGCTCGCCGCGTACACCTGGAACCCGGCCTGCAGCAGCGTCCAGCCGACGGCGGCGACGGCCGCCCCGGGCAGCGCCTCTCGAAGCCCGATGTGGGGCTGGGGAAGCAGGTAGTACATCGGGAGGAAGACGACGGCGAGGAAGGCCGGCAACACGAGGATGCTCGCCGTCTCCACGAGCGGGACGGCGTCGGCGGCGGCGACGAACGCGCCGACGACGACCATCACGCTGACGCCGACGCCGACTGCGAGGACGACGGAGGCGGCGTCGATGAGTTGTTTCACGAAGTCCGGCGGCTGCTTGACGCCGTACAGCTCGGCGAACGCCGTGTCGAGTCCGCGGAACACCTTCAGCGTCGACCACACCAGCACGACGACGCCGAACACGCCCGCTCCCGTTCGGCCGCCGGCTGAGGAGATCGCTGCGGCCACCGCGTCCTCGCCGGCGGGCGTGAGGAAGTCACCGGCCGCCGTCACGAGCTCGCCGGCGATCACCTCGCCGAAGACGGCGGTCGCGACGACGACGAGCAGCAGGAGCGCCGGAATCAGCGAGACGAACGCGTAGTAGGCGATCGCGGCGGCGAGGAACGTCACCTGCCGGTCGATCGCGACGTCGACGACGCGGCGGGTCGTACCGAAGGCGCTGGTCGGGGAGGGGAACACGCTCCGCGGTTCGGGCGAGAGCGACAAAAAACGGGACGGTGCGGTCGGGATCCGCGAGGGACGCGGGCGAGAGGCGAGCGGGGCGTGGTCGGGACGGGGGAGCGAGCGAAGCGGGTCAGTTCGCGGCGTCGGCGCCACCGTCGGCATCGTCTGCGTCGTCCAGAACCGCCGCTCGCATCTCCGGAATCGAGGCGGTGGTCTTGACCGCGGTGCCGCGGTAGTGCGCGCGGCTGGCCTCGTATCCGGCCGCGCGAAGCGCGTCGACGAACTCGTCCATGCCGACGGCGGGCTCGCCCCACTCCTTGTACAGGCGGTGTTGGTCGTAGTGCGTGGGGGTGTCGATCTCGCGAGCGACGGTTCCGAGCAGCTTCCGAGCGCGCTTCGCCTCCCCCATGTCCTCGGTGACGTGGCGTCGAACCGCCCGGGCGAAGTCGGCGTCGGCGATCGACCCCAGCCACAGCGGTCCGGCCGTGAGCACGCGGTCGCCCCCGCAGACCGGGCAGCTCTCGACGGGATCGGCGATCAGCCCGCGCGTCGGCTCCCGCCAGAGGCAGTCCTCGCAGTTGTCGACGTATCCGAGCTCGTCGATGCAGGCGTCGGCCGCCCGCGCGCCGGACTCCAGTTCCAGGTACGTGCGCGCGTAGTGGCGCGAGACGTGCGAGACGATCGGGCGGGCCGCCTTGTCGTAGCGCGCCGCGGTGCGCACCAGCGCGGAGATCAGCGTCCGGAGCCCCATCTCCGGGTGATAGTCGGTGTTGCGCGGGACGGCGCCGTACTTCCGGATCCCGCTGTTGAGGTGCGCGCCGCAAAGCGGGGCGGTGTCGGTCGCCGTGACGCAGACGAGGTTGCGCGCGTTCGCGAGCGCGGCGTCAGCGAACGGGATCGGCGTCCCGTACGGGTCCAGATCGACGACGTCGAAGACGTTCTCGTACAGCAGGGCGTTGACGTCGCGGTGGACCGTCTCCCCGTCGAGGTCGTTGGCGGCGAGGTTCTCGGCCGCGAGGTCGACCGCGTCCGGGTCGACGTCGGCGCAGGTGACGTCGTACCCCTCGGCGGCGGCGCGGACCCCGCGGATACCCGACGCCGCCATCGCGTCGAGGTAGGACGCCGCGCGCGGTTCCCGGTCGCGGTACGCGCGCAGCACCGCGACGGTGACGTCGCGGTTCAGTTCCTGCGTCGGGTTGAAGAAGACCCCGCCACCGGTGCCCTCGCTGGCCCCGTCCCGGGCCTCGGGGACGGAGACGGTGAGACCGCCCTCCTCGATGTCCATGCCTCAGGTTCGGTCATCCGGCACAAAAGGACCGCGCTCCGCACGTCTCTCGCGGCGATTCGGCCCTCGGGGAGGGCGCGGCCGTGAAGCGGGGCTTTTAGCCCGTCACCGCGGATAGGTAGGCATACCAATGCACGCGACGCTCAATCGAGACCGTACCGGTCGTCCGGTGCCGACGGTCAGTCGGGAGCCGGCGATCCGGTCCGAGTCGGTGCCCCGCGTCGGTCGGAGCCGACGGGGGACCACAGAAGCGACAGGCGAACGCGACGCGACCGCGGAGGCGGATCGGAAATGGTGAGTCCGGCCCGCGTCGACGCGCTCACCGACCTCGCGTACGGCGCGCTGATCATCCTGTCGATCGTCCTCATCGCGACGCTGAACGCGAGCAACATCGGCGTCGCGTTCGGGATCGGGGTGTTCGCCTCGTACGTGGTCCACGTCGTCTGGAAGATGGCCCGGTTCGACCCCGACTGGATGACGCGGGAGGTCGCCGATCAGGTCGGCAGGGAAGTCGAAAAGAGCGTCGGCGATACCGTCAACAAAGAGGTCGAGCGGACCGTCGGCGACACCGTCAACAAGGAGGTTCAAAAGAGCGTCGGCGAGACGGTCAGCAAGGAGGTCGAAAAGAGCGTCGGCGAAACGGTCAGCAAGGAGGTCGAAAAGAGCGTCGGCGAGAAAGTCGAGGAGACCGTTGGCGAAAAGGTCGAAGAAACAGTTGGCGAGAAAGTCGAAGAGACCGTCGGCGAGAAAGTCGAAGAGACCGTCGAGAAGACCGTCGGCGACACTGTCAACAAGGAGGTCAGCGAAGTCGCCGACGACGTCAGCGACACCGTCAGCGAGGAGGTGACCGGAAAAGTCGAGGAGACCGTCGGCGAAGCCGTCGAAGAGACGGTGGGAGAAACCGTTGAGAAGACGGTCGAAAAAACGGTCGAGGAGAAGGTCGAAGAGAAAGTCGGGGATACAGTCGAGGAGAAGGTGGGAGAGACGGTCGAAGAGAAAGTCGGAGAGACAGTCGAGAAGACGGTCGAGGAGAAGGTGGGAGAGACGGTCGAAGAGAAGGTCGGAGAGACGGTCGAACAGAAGGTCGGAGAGACGGTCGAACAGAAGGTAGAGGAGACGGTCGGCGAGAAGGCCGATGACGCTGAGGATGCTGACGACGACTACACCGACAGTCGGCGCGACGACTACACCGACAGTCGGCGCGACGACTAACAGCTGCCGACCGACCGCCCGCTGTTTCTGATTCCGCAATATATTACCGCCTATTTTGGGTATTCCGAAGATAATAAACCTGTGAGCCCATTATTGGAGAGTGTACGATGGGCCAGCACGATCTGGATCGGAGTCTCGGGTTGTATCCGACGATGATGATCAGTATGGGTGCGATGATCGGGAGCGGGATCTTCGTGTTGCCGGCTCTGGGATACAAGAAGGCCGGACCGGCGGTGATCCTCGCCTACGTGCTGGCCGCGGTCGTCGTGTTGCCAGCCGCGCTCTCGAAAGCCGAGATGGCGACTGCGATGCCCGAGTCCGGCGGAACGTATCTCTACATCGACCGGGCGCTCGGCCCGTTGTTCGGGACGATCGCCGGGGTCGGAGCGTGGTTCTCGCTGGTGTTCAAGAGCTCGTTCGCGCTCGTCGGACTCGGCGCGTACCTGCTGTTGTTCGCGCCGCTCTCGCAGGGCGCGGTGGTGTACGTCGCGCTCGCGCTCGGAGCGGTCGTCGTCGCCCTGAACGTCTCGGGGACGAAGATGAGCGGCCAGATACAGGCGGTCATCGTCACGCTCGTCGTCGCGGGGCTGCTCGCGTACGTCCTCAACGCCGGGTTCGTCGCCGACCCCGCTCGGTACACCCCCGTCACGACCCACGGCAGCGGCGGCGTCATCACGGCCGCCGCCTTCGTCTTCGTTTCGTACGCGGGCGTCACGAAGATCGCGAGCGTCGCCGAGGAGGTGAAGGACCCGGGAACGAACCTCCCGCGCGCGATGCTCGGCTCGATGGCGATCATGACGCTCCTGTACATCGGGGTGGTCGGAGCGATCATCGGTCTGAGCGACCCGGAGGTGTTGAAGACGGGCGGCCCTGGCGGGACGGCGTCGCTTACCCCGATGGCCGACGGAGCGGACGCGCTCTTCGGCGGCTTCGGGATCGCGTTCATCTCCGTGATCGCCGTCGTCGCGCTCACGAGCATGGCCAACGCCGGCGTGTTGTCGTCCTCGCGGTTCCCGCTCGCGATGAGTCGCGACGACCTCCTCCCACCCGCGCTCCAAACCATCGACGACCGGTTCAAGACCCCGCGGAACGCCGTGCTGCTCACCGGGGTCGTGTTGCTGCTGCTCATCGCGTTCGTCCCGGTGATCGAGCTGGCGAAGCTGGCGAGCGCGTTCCAGATCCTCGTCTTCTCGATCATCAACCTCTCGCTGGTCGCGTTCCGCGAGGCGGACCTCCCGTCGTACCAGCCCGAGTTTCGGGCCCCCGGCTACCCGTACGTCCAGCTGTTCGGCTTCCTCGCGGGGATCGGCCTCTTGACCCAGATGGGGACGCTACCGATCCTCGGAGCGGTCGGGATCATCCTCGGGAGCGCGCTCGTGTACGTCGCGTACGGCCGGTCCAGGACGGACCGAACCGGAGCGATCGGAACGATCCTTCGGGCCCGTCGCGGCGAGGAAGACGACGGGATCGCCTCGACGGAACCGGAGTGACGGCGTACCGCGGAAGCGAGTCAGTAGTCGCGGTTGACGACGATAACGGGGTCGCCGGTCTCGTCGGCGATCCGGTCCGCGAGCGTCCCGAAGACCCGGTCACCGAGGCGGGCCTCCGGCTCGTACATCACGACCGCGTCGTACTCGGCCGCGACCCGGAGGATCTCCTCGTCGTGTTCGTCACCCTCCACGACCAGCGTGTCGACGGCCTCGGCGTCGAACCCGTCCTCGATCAGGCGCTCGCGGGTCTCCGTGACGACGGCCTCGCCTCGCTCGCGGGACTCCTCGCCCTCGACGACGTGGAACAGCGTGATCCGCTGGGTCGAGTCCTCGCTCAGGATCCGAACGAACGTCGGAAGCCGATCGAGTTCGGCGACGTCCGGGATCGGGACGAGGATCGTCTCGATCCCCTCGGTCGGGGCGGGGTCGAGCTCGGCGGCACAGTCCTCCTCGGCCGCGACCTGTTGGATGGCGGCCGCCCGATCCTTCCCGAACACGAGCCGCGTCCGGACGGACGCGCCGGCGTCCGCGAACGCGTCCGCGACCTCGTCGAGCGTCGCCTGCGCCTCCTCGCCGAACTGCTCTCTCGCCGAACTGGCCGGCGTCTGTTCGGGGAGGTCGTAGTGACCAAGGACCACGACCGAGAGCGAGGCCAGGTCCTCGACCAGCACCGGTGACAGGGGCTCGGGGTCAGGGAGCTCGAGCGGAACGAGGATCGTGTCTGCCATGGCTCCCCGTTGCTCGTCCAGAATAATAAACGGGCAGACTCACGACGTCGGCGGCGGCGTCTCGTCCCCCTCGGCGATGAACGCTTCGATGACCTCCTCCCCAGACGACTCCTTCGGAAGCACCGTCACCACGTCGTCCGGCCGGATCGTCGTGTCGTCGACGGGATGGATGATCGACCCGTCGCGCTCGATCGACGTCACGATGTCGTCGCTCGACAGGAGTCCGTCGGCCTGCGCCTCAGACGGAGAGCGACCCACGATCGGCGCGTCATCGGTGACGCATACCTCGATCACGGCGCTCCCGTCCGCGAGCGTGACGGTGTCCGTGACCACCGATCGCTTGGAGTCGTCAGCGAGGAACCGCGAGTACGGGGTGTGTAGTTCCGTCTGGAGCAATTCCTCGTCTTCGATGCGGATGTCGAGGCCCGAGAGCGCGCGGGCGATCTCGCGGAGGTCGCTCGTCTCCTCGCCGACCGCGACCACCTGAAGGTCCCGACGACCCGCCATCAGCACGCGCACGTTGATCACGCCGGGAATGGACCGGGCCGCGAGCGCCAAGCGCTCCCGCTCGTCGGCGGGAACGGTGCACATGAACACCGAGGTGAGTCGGCCGCCCGCCTGCTCGAAGTCGACGATGGCCGTGTATCCACGGATGACGCCCGCCTCCTCGAGGCGTTCGATCCGGTTTCGAACGGTCCCCGCCGAGACGTTCATATCCTCCGCGATCATCGGCGCGGAGGTGTTTCGCGCGTCCGACATCAGCGCGTGAATGATCTGTCGGTCGATCTCGTCGAGGTGGTGGCTCACGGGAGAGTGCCTCCTCCTCCGGGTGAGACCGCACTGTGTCGTCGAACGGTCATCATAAGAAATCATAGCCGCCAGAGCGTAATATGGCTTACTCACGAGGTCTCGCTCGCTCCTCGCGGACGCGAGCCGCCCGGTAACGTTACCGGCTCGTCGACGGAAACGTCACGCATGCACTTCGACGTGATCCGAGGCGACATCGCCGAACAGCGCGCGGACGCGCTCGTGAACGCCGCTGGAACCAGTCTGCAGATGGGCAGCGGCGTCGCCGGTGCGCTCCGCCGAAACGCTGGCGGACCGATACACGAGGCCGCCGTCTCGAAGGACACGACGACGTCACTCTGTTCGCCGGACTCTGCATCCGCGGCATCGGTGATCGCACCGGCAAACGCATCCCCCGGCGAGGAACTCGTAACCCGGAGCGTATCGGGATAGTTCAGGTCTTCGGACGCGGGTCCATTGACGTCATCGTCTGTCATTGATCTGGAGCGCCTCGTTAGGGAAGCGCTCGACAGGGTCATCGAGACCGGTCAACTCGATTCCGGTCAGTCCTTCGCGTACCGGTGGTGTCCCGATTCACTCGTCCTCGTCGGGCAATTGTTGAGGGAGCTCCGCACCGTGCTCGACCAATTCGGAATCAAACGAGACGAGGGCTGCGTCGGCAGCGTCGGCTGCCGAGAGGATCATCGCGTCCATGGGGTACAACAGCGTTTCCGATTGGAGGCAGTTCGCTGCCATCATATCGGAGGTGTCGGGAAAAGTCACGGTCATACGAGAGGTAACTCGGTTCTCGATAGCCTCGATGCGATTTCTCGATAGCCTCGATGCGATCTCGTTCGAACCGTTTCTCTTTGCTCAGAACACTCCGCAATTCCATGAGGCTAAGAACCGAAACGAGTGGACTGTCGACTTGATCAAGCAGTTCGATCGCTTCATCAGATCGATCGGTATCCCGAGTAACTGCTGCGACGAGAACGTTCGTGTCGAGGAGTATTCTCATAACCGTTCGCGGACGTCACGAACGGCTTCGACGGAGTCAACCTCGACGTCGAGTCCCAGCTCTGAGAGTGCCTGTCCGAGCGGGACCGTCTCGTCATCATCGGGGTCCGAGGAAACGAACTCCTCGAAGTCGTCTGGAGTGAGACTCATACCTGTTTTTATCCACCAACTCGCAAAAGACTACTGGTGGTCTCGTTGCGTAATGAGGCGACGGACCTCCAGACCGTCGGTTCGAGTATGCGTCTCACCGCAGTATCAACACTGTGAAACTGTTTCTGCGTTGCAGTTTCCCTCGTGTTTCGTCGTAATGCGGTGCTGTTTGAATTGACATGGACAGAGCCGACATCGAGCGAGGTAGAGGCGAAATCGTTCGTCGCCATGATTCCGTACACGTATCCGAATCAGATGATGTACCGACACTCGTCCGAAGTTCATCGGCCTCTGTTTGCTTGACTGACGACCGGATCGAGTCAGTTTGGTTATTCGTGACTGAGTCGACCTCGTCGAGCTGGCCGAAAACGTCGTTCGAGTTGGTAGCTGCGACCACTTCTAAGTGGGAGACGAGTGAGCACAAAGCAGTCGCTCAGTGTCGAAAAAGAATGTAAAGAAGTGTGGATGTTCGTTACTCGTTGCCGAACATCTGGCGCATCATCGGATGCATCTCCATCAGCTGCTCCTCGGCGATCTCCTCGTACAGCTTGTACGTGATCGAGACCGCGAGCAGCAGCCCGGTTCCGGAGACCTGTCCGATAGTGCCGAGCAGGTTCGCCATCACGGCGAGGAACCCGACGAGGGCGCCGCCGATGACGGTCACCTGCGGGATGTACCGCTCCATCACCTTCTCGACGACCTGTGGATTCCGCCGGAATCCGGGGATCTGCATCCCGGAGTTCTGGATCTGCTTCGCGGTCGCCTCCGGGCCCATCCCGGTCGTCTCCACCCAGAAGATGGCGAAGATCGCCCCGCCGACGATCATGAAGGTGAGGTCGATCGCGAGCCGAACCGCGATCATCCACGGTTCGCCGGTCGCCTCGCCGCGGAACCACATCCACTGCTCCGGCTGCTGAATGGGGTTCAGGTAGTAGAACAGTCCGGACGTGGGCTGTCCCTGCTCACCGTACGCCCCGAGCCACGCCGGCATCCCCGCCCACTGCGAGGAGAGGAGCTGGCCGAGGAACTGGATGTTCGCCTGCAGCGCGCGGACGAGGATCATCGGCAGGACGGACGCGTAGATGAGCTTCACCGGGAACCGACCGCGCGCGCCCTTCACGCGGGCGTGCGAGAGCGGGATCTCGACGCGGACCGACTCCGCGTACACCACGATCCCGAAGATGAACACCGTCGTGAACAGCGCGAGGATGTTCCCCGGCTCGAAGAGCAGCGACTCCAGCCCGGCCGACGTGAACGGCGACCCGAGCTGGGTGCCTCCCGTCGCGATCGCGTACCAGTTCGCGAAGAAACCGGGTGCGCCGAGCGCGGAGAAGCTGAAGAAGCCGCCGACGATCTGCTGGCTCACCGCCGCGATGATGAACAGCCCGACGCCGGAGCCGACGCCCCACTTGCTCACGATCTCGTCCATGAACAGGAGGAGGACGCCGCCGATGAAGATCTGCACGAAGATCAGCCCTTGAACGCCGAACGTCCCGATGCCGAGCGCCTGTCCGACGGCCGGGTCCGCGGGCAGGAACTGTCCGGTGAACACCATCGGCGCAGCTGTCAGCGCCGTGACGATGATCACCAGCAGCTTCTGGAGGCCCTGATACAGGACCTGGTCACGCGGGTCGTCGGTGTCGAGGCCCAGCAGATTCGCACCGCCCAACAGCTGGAGGACGATGGACGCCGTGACGATCGGTCCGATACCGACCTGAAGCAGCGAACCGGACTCGCCGGCGAGCACCGACCGGAACTGCCCGAAGAAGTCCGTTCCCCCCGCCGCCAACCCGAACGGGTTGATGTTGGTCAGGAAGAAGTAGACGATCAGGATGCCGGCCGTCCACGTGAGTTTCCGTCTGAACGGGACGTGACCCGTCGGTCGCTCCACGACGGGCATCCGCGAGAGCACCGGTTCGGCGGCCTCCTTCCAGCTCATGATTACGCCTCGTCAGTCTCGTCGTCTGAAGTGTTTTCTGATTCGGCGGCGGCTTCCTCGGCGCGCTCGGAGAGCGTCGCCTCGCCGCCGGCCTCCTCGATCAGCTCGACCGCGCCGGCGGTGAACGCGTCGGCCGTGACGCGGAGCTCGCGGCGGACCTGCCCGCCGCCGAGCACTTTTACGACGTCGGCGTCGTGGCCGTCGTCGACGACGTCGCGCGCGTCGATCACGTAGGCGTCGCCGTCTTCCTCGGCGAGGTCCTCCGCGGCGTACAGCGCCGCGTCCTCGTCGAGCTTCTGGACCTTGACCTCGAGGACTTCCGTCTGGGCGTCCTCGGGGCGCTTGAATCCGTACTTGCCGAGCGGCCCGTAGTTGTGGAACTCGTGTTTCGAGCGGCCGGCCGCGCCGCGACCGCCACGGTGCCCGGCGCCGCGCCGGTTCTTGTGCGTTCCGCCGCCGTGCGTCCGGGATCCGCGCTGTCGACGTTTCTTGCTCGTCATCGCATCGCCTCCAGGAGACCGTCGATCTCCTCGGTCGTGTGTCTGCCGAGCTCGCCTCCCTCGATCACGGGGTGTTTGATGCCCTCGTGACCGCCGCGGGGCGCGTGGAGTCGCAGCGTCGGGGAGAGCCCCTGCTCGCGCAGAGTCGTCTCCTCGGCGACGAGCGCCTCCGCCAGCGCCTCCACGTCGGCGTAGTCGGTGTTGTCGTCGATCCACTCGTCGTCGATGTCGGCGGAGCCCTCGAGGGGCTCGCCGCGTCGCGCGATGGTGGTCGCGACGGCGTCGACGCTCGGTTCCCCGAACGCGACGATGTCGTTCACCTTGGTGATCATGCCGCGGTACGAGTCCGTCTCAGGGACGAACGTCGCGTGGTTGACGCGCCCGACGTTCAGCATGTCGAGCGTGTCCTCGACGCCGTACTCGAGGTTGACGTCACCGCGGAGCTGCACGATCGCCTGCATCACTCGCTCACCTCGTCGTAGTGGACCTCGCGGGCGTGCTGCGGAGTGCGGGACTGCGCCGCGTTCTCCAGCGCGTTGAACGTCGCCTTCGCGAGGTTTACCGTCGTGCGGGTGTTGCCGTCGGAGCTCGTCCAGGCGTCCTCGACGCCAGCGAGCTCCAGGATGTTCCGGACCGTCTCCGCGGCCGCGAGTCCCAGCCCCTGCGGGGCGGGCTTGATCTCGACGGTGACGGAGCCGGCCTTGCCGGTGGCCGTCCGGGTCAGGGAGTTCGTGCCGCCGGGCTGGTCCTCCCAGGAGCCGGAGCCGCGGTCCACCTTGATGATGTTCAGCTTCGCGACGTCGATCGCCTTCTGAATGGCGCCGCCGACCTGGTCGTCCCGGGCCTGCGCGTAGCCGAGGTAGCCGTCGCGGTTGCCCACGGCGACCACGCAGCGGAACTTCACGCGGCGGCCGGAGTCGGTCATGCGCTGGACCATGTTGATGTCCAGCACCTCGTCTTCCAGCCCCGGGAGGAGCTGGTCGACGATCTCCGCCTCCTTCAGCGGGAGGCCGGAGTCGAGCGCCTGTTCCATCGACGTGATGTCGCCGTCCTGTACCTTGCGGCCGAGTCGCGTCCGCGGTTCCCAGCCGTCGTTGTGTCTACTCATGGTCCTCCTGGATTGTCGCGAGCACGTCGTCGAAGTGCTCGGGTAAGTCGGCCGCGTCGAACTCGCCGCTGTACAGCGGCTCGTCGAGCTGCTCGTCGTACGCGGCGATGTGCTCGCCTCGCGTACGCGACCAGTCGGCCAGCACGCTGTCGTTGTGCGGGATCTCGAGGCCGGCGTCGATCGCTCCTTCCTGTACTGCGAACGTCTTGTTGCCGGGCGTCGCCGTGTTGAGCCCGATGTCGAGCACGGCCTCGTCGAGGCCGGCATCGACGGCGCGGGCGCCCACGAGGTATCCCGTGAGGTACGCGCTGGGGAGGTTGCCCGTGGGGGCGTCCCAGCCGTACTCCGCGAGGTCCTCGCTGGAGGCGGCCGCGTGGGTCTCGTCGCCGTCGGGTCCGGGGGTTACCAGCTGCGCCCTGATGTGAGCGTTGCTCGCCCGGGCGACCAGGCGAGGCTTGCCCGATTTCAGCAGGCGCAACCTCTGATGGTAATCAGTCCGGACCTCGCGGCGGCGCCGCATCGGCACCTTGTATCGTGGTCCTGTCGCCATTAGTCGGTCACCTCATAGCCGTACTGCGTCTGGATGTACGCCTCCAGTCGCGCGACGTCCTCGAACTCGCCGCCGCTCGCCTTGTTGTAAAGCGTGCGGTACTCGCTGGCGTCGAGCACGTCCTTGTCGTCGCGGAGTTCCCTCAGGCGGGCGCGCTGCGCGCGGATCCGCGCCTTCCAGTCGTCCTTCGTGTTCTGTCGCGCACCGGCCTTCCCCTTCCGGGTGCCGGCGCCGGACTTGTGTCCGTACGAGCGCTTCGCGGCGCGCTCGCGGGCCCGACCGCGGGAGTTCGACTTCGCGTCCTTCGCGCGGATCGTGCCCTGTTCGATGAGCTCGCGGACGTCCTCGCGGGTGATGGCGTCCTCGATCTCCTCCTGTGCCTCGGGGTCGAGCCAGACGCGGCCCTTGCCGACGTCCAGCTCGTCCGCTGCGAGCCGTTTCTGTGCTTTCAGGTCACTCATCGTCGTCGACCTCCACTTCGACGTAGGTCGGGTTCAGCACGCGGATCTCGCGCTCCTCCGCCTCGTCTTCGATCAGTTCGCGCTTGCGACCGCCGACCTTCGAGGCGATCCGCACCGCCTGCGTGTCGCCGTCGACGCCCTCGAGGTCGTCCGTGTTGTGCACGCGGACCTCCTCGAAGCCGCTCGGGTGCAGGTCGCGGGACGCCCTCGGAGAGCGGAACCCCGCCTCGACGACGGGGCCCTTCGCTTTCATCCGACGGCGCTGCTTCGAGAGTCCGCCGCGCGGCTTGCGCCACGACGTCGGGATGCGCTTTTTCTTGTGGTAGTCCTGCCGGTTGAACTGGGGTTTTCCCTCGCGGTGCTTCTGTGCGAGCGCGCGAGCGGTCTCGTCGTCCAGTTCCGGCGTCTTGTCGGCGTGACCGCGGGGGCGAAGCTCCGTCTCGACCTCCTCGTCGGCCTCGGCCTCGTCGGCCTCCTCCTCCTCGTCGGTCTCGTCTTCGATCTCCGCGTCCGCCTCCTCGTCGACCTCCAGCCCGCCGACGTCGGCCTTGATTCGCGCTGCGAGCGCGTTGCCGACGCCTTCGACCTCGGAGAGCTCCGACTGGGAGGCGGCCTTCACGTCCTCGACCGTCTCGTAGCCGGCCTCGCGAAGGGCGTCCGCCTTCGAGGGACCGACACCGCTGATGTCTTCCAGTTCTTCGGCCATTGGTTAGGCACCTCCGGTGGGCTTCTCGACGATGTACACGCCGTCCTGGAAGACGCGCGTGTCCTTGTCGGTCACCTTCGTCAGCTGTTCGATGTCGGCGGCGGTCTGCCCGACGGCCTCCTTGTCGGAGCCCGTAAGCCGTACCGTCTCGCCGTCGACCTGTACCTCCGTGTCACCGCGGATCGGGGTGCGTCGCTGTGCTCGCTCGCCGAGGAAGTTCTCGATGACGACCTCGTCGCCCTCCACGGACACCTGCATCGGGAAGTGGGCGTAGTACACTTCCATCGTGTACTCCCATCCGTCGGTGACGCCGTGGATCATGTTGGCGACGTGGCTCTCGAAGGTGCCGACCGTGGCGTTCGTCTTCGCGTCCTCGTTCTCGGAAGCGATCGCGACGACACCGTCCTCGACCGTGACCTCGACGTCGGGGTACCAGAGGCGTCGCGTGACGCTCCCGTTGGGACCCTCGACGGTGAGTTCGAGGTGGTCGGTCGCGGCGGAGACGTCGTCCGGAATCTCGATTTCGACTCTGTTCATTGTTAGTAGACGTATGCGATCACTTGGCCGCCGATGCCCGCTTCGCGTGCATCGTAGTGGCTCATGACGCCGTGGCTCGTCGTGACGATGAGCGTCCCGTAGTCACGGGCCGGGAGGTATCGCTTCTCCCACTTCTCGAACTCGTCCGCGCCCGCGGAGTAGCGGGGCTTGACGGCGCCACACTCGTTGATCGCGCCTTTCAGTTCGACCTCGAACTTCCCGGCTTTCCCGTCGTCGACGTACTCGAAGCCGTCGACGTACCCGCGGTCGTAGAGGACCTCGAGGACGGAGCCGATGATGTTGGAGGCGGGCTCAACCGTGTACGACAGGTGGCCAACGCTCTCGGCGTTGTCCATGCCGGCGAGCGCGTTGGTGAATGGATCGTTTCCTGTCATGATCAGCTGTACTTCTCGAATCCCATGTCTCGGGCGACTTCGCGGAAACACTGCCTGCAGAGGTTGATGTCGTACTTGCCGACGAGCCCCTGCTCGCGGTCGCACCGCCGGCAGGTGTGCCGGGTGTCGGTGCGCTTCGCCGCGTGTTCGCCCGTGTCGTTGTTCGCTTCGCTCATTCCGTTACCTCTACGTCGAAGTTGGTCTCGAGGAACGCCGCTGCGTCCTCGACGGTCATCCGGTGTTTCGCGGGGATAGACGCCGTCGCCTTGTCCCGCTTCGACACGCGGTAGCCGGGCCGGACGATCGTCGTCGTCACGTCGAGCCCGTAGATGCCGATGTTCGGGTTGTACTCCTGGCTCGGGAAGTCGGTGTGGTCCTCGACCCCGAAGCTCAGGTTGCCCGTGTCGTCGAACTGGCTGGCGGAGACGTCGACGATGTCGAGCGCGGTCTCGAGGAACCCGTGCGCGTCCTCGCCCCGCAGCGTCACCTTGACGCCGATCGGGTCGCCCTTGCGGATCCCGAATTCGGCGATGGTGCGCTTCGAGGTGGTCCGGACCGACTGCTGGCCCGTGATCTCCTCGATGATCTCCTCGGCGTCGGCGAGCGGCTCACCGCCCTGCCCGACGCCCATGTGGACGACGATCTTCTCGAGGTACGGTTCGCGCATCTCGTGGGCGGCGCTCTCGGCTTCACTCATCCGAATCACCCGCCTCCTCGGCGTCGTCGCCGGTAAAGTTCTCGTCGATGACGACGAGGTACTCCTCGACCGTCTCGTAGCCGTCGCCGTCGTCGGCGACGTACACGGTGTTCGATCCCGAGCCGAGCGTCACGTCGATGTCGTCGACCTCGCCGATGCGGCCGGCGTGCTGGCCGGCGACGGCGGTGACGAGCGCGCCCTCCTCGTACTCGAAGTGGGCGACGACCTCCTTCGACTCGTTGTCGATGACGATCGAGTCTTTGGTGTCGTACGACGCGTCCGCGTCGACGCGAACGTTCGTCCCGTCGTGGAGCGTCAGCTGGACGTCTCCGCCGGGGACGACGGACTTGTTCGTGATCCGTCCGAGCCGGCTGCCCGCGGCCTCCTCGTCGACGGGGCTCAGCGCGAGCCGACCGCCCTCGTCGGGGAAGACGCGGAAGAACTCCCCGCGCTCGGGGAACGCCAGGATGTCGAACATCCCGATCGGACGCTGCTCGTCCGAGATCGCGTCCCCGTTGACGAGGACCGAGTCGTTGTTCAGCGCGTAGCGCGCCTCCTTCGTCGAGTCGACGTAACCGAGCACGTCCCGCAGCAGGACGACGAGCGGAACGCCCGCCTCACCGTGCGGGCCGGCGCCGGCCTTGACGGTGAACGTGTTGGTCTTGCGCTCGACCGGCCAGGAGTTCGGTACTGCCAGTCGCTTCTGATGTCGCGTCATTCGTTATCCTCCTGGAGCCGCGCCTCCCGGCGATCGTCTTCCAGGTCCAGATCGGTCACCCGGACGTTGCTCGCCGGGATGGGGCGGGGAACCTCCTCCCCGTCCGCCTTCTCGACGGTGACGTCCTCGACGGTGATCCGTTCCGCGGACAGGTCGACGGAGATGACCTCCGCCTCCGTCCCGGCCGCGTCGCCGCGAAGCACCTCGACGGTGTCGCCGGCGTTGACGCGGACGTTGCGCTGTCCGTACTCCTCGCGAAGGTCTTCCGTGAGGGTGGCCCGGACCTGGCTCTGCCGCTCGTGGAGCGGCGCGGTCTCCGACCGTTTTCGTTGTTTGCGTGGCTGTTTCGTCATGATTAGACGATCATCGTCGCGGTCGAGGCGATGCTCCCGAATCGTTCGGCGACCTCGCGGGCGACGGGGCCTTTGATTTCGGTGCCCCGCGGCTCGTCGAGGTCGTCGATGATGACGGCCGCGTTGTCCTCGAACTTCACGCGCGTGCCGCTCGGGCGGCGGATCGGCTTGCGCTGGCGGACGACGACCGCCTCCAGCACCTGCCGCCGCATCTCCGGCGTCCCCTTGGTGACCGAGACGGTCACCTTGTCACCGATACCTGCCTTCGGGTGGCGGTTCTTCGTGCCGGAGTAGCCCGCCACGGAAATCACCTTCAGCTCACGGGCGCCGGTGTTGTCGGCGCACGCGATGAGCGAGCCCTTCGAGAGCCCCTGCGTGACGTCGGCCTTGAGCGCCTCCATCACTGATCACCCGACAGGTTCTCGACGACGACGTGGGACTTCGTCTTCGAGAGCGGTCGCGTCTCCGCGATCTTCACTTCGTCACCGACTTCGAGCGAGTCGAGCACGCCCGGCACGTGAGCCGGGATGCGCGAGCGACGCTTCATGTACCGGTCGTATTTCGGTACGAACACGTCGTATTCTCGCTCGACGATGACGGTCTTTTCCATATCCGTCGACACGACCGTCCCCTCACGGGTCTGGCCGCGGACGGAGAGCTGCCCGTAGAACGGGCACTTCTCGTAGTCGTAATCCTCCGGGTTGTCTGGCTCCGGAGGCGTGGGTACGTCGATTCCTATCGCCATTGTGTGACACCTCGTTCGGTGCGTTCGGCGGGTCGATGTCGCAACCGTTCGCCATCCACCGTTACGTAGACCGCGTCTTTGCACTCGCCGCGATGGCTCGCCGGACCCGCGTCGTCACCGGTGACGACGCTTGTGGACCCGGACGGGCCAGACTGACGGGGGCGGACCCCCGTAGTATCCGACCCGAGTTGGGACGCGGACCCCGACGACTGACAGTCGTCGGCGGCTTCATCTGTGCGGACGGTCGGGACGTCGACGACCGCGAACTCCAACGTCGCGCCCGACTTGGGCACGCGTTTGTCCCCCGACGGCGTTCGGACCACGAGGGTGCCGAACGTCTCGGACAGCACGCGGCCGGCGATGCCCACGTGGGCGTCGCTGGCGGCGTCGACCACCCGAACCGGGAGGCCGACGAGTTCGTGCCGAACGAGGGTGTCGGGGGAAATCATCGTTATTCGTCGTCGAAGTCGCCTTCTTCCTGCTGGATCGTCTTGATCCGCGCGATCGTCTTCTTCAGTTCCTTCACGCGGCCCGGGCTGTCCGGCATGCCGCCGGCCGCCCGCTGCGCCTTCGAGTTGAGCAGCTCGGTCTCGAGCTCCTCGAGCTCGACCTGACGCTCGGCCGCCGTCATGTCGCGAATCTCGTCCGTGTACAGGATCGCCATGTTACTCGTCCTCCTCTTCGTCGTCCGCGGCTTCCATCTCCGCGACCAGGTCGGCCGCTTCCGACTCGATCTCTTCGTCGAGCTCGTCGATGTCCTCCGCGTCGGCGTCGCCGACCGGTTCCTCGGCGGCGACGTCGGTCGCCTCCGTGGCCGTGTCCTGCGTCTCCTCGACGACCTCCTCGACGACTTCCTCGTCGATGACGTCGGCGGGGTCCTCGTCGGGCACCTCGACGTCGTCGTCGGCGCCGGCGTCCGGCACCTCCTCGGGCTCCTCTTCGAGGAGCGCCTCGACGCCTTCGTCGTCGCCCGCGACGGCCTGCTCGACCTCCGGGACCTCGGCGTCCTCGCGGACGTCGAAGTCGTCCGGGAGCTTCGCGCCCGGTGGAATGATCTTCACGTTGACGCCGATCGTCCCGAGCTTCATCACCGCGACGCCCTGGCCGTGGTCGACGACCTCCTGTGCGGGCTCGCCGTTGTGCTTGATGTAGCCGCGGTTGAATTTCTCGACGCGCGAGCGCGCGCCGGTGACCTTTCCGGCGAGAACGATCTCGGCGCCCAGCGCACCGGCGTCCATGATCCGGTCGATCGTCGTGTGGCCGGCCTTCCGGAAGTACCAGCCGCGCTCGAGGGCGTTCGCGAGACGGTCCGCGACGATCTGGGCGTTCAGGTCGGGCTCGTCGACCTCCTGAACGTCGATCTGCGGGTCGTCCATGTCGAAGCGGTCCTCGAGTTCGGTGGTGATCTTGCGGATGTTCTTCCCGCCCTTCCCGATCACCATACCGGGCTTTTCGGCCTTCAAGACGATCTGCGTGCCCATCGGCGTCTTGGCGACGTCCATGCCGCCGTAGCCGGCTCGGCCGAGCTCGTCCGCGAAGAACTCGTTGATCTGTGAACGGCGCAGGCCGTCCTCGATGAATTGGTGTTCGTCAGCCATTATTCGTCAGCCTCCGGGTCCTCGATGATGAGTTCGACGTCGGCGAGCGTGGTGTTCCACTGGGTGGCGCCCGCGGCTCGCGGGTTCCGTCCGGGTCGTTCGCCGACCTTGTGTGGGGCGACGTGTTTGATGATCATCTCGTCGCCGTCGAATCCCTGTTCGTCCGCGTTGTGCTTGACGTTCTCTAGGAGCTTGAGGAAGTCCTTCGCGGCCTTCTCGGGGTAGCGGCCCGCGTCCCAGCCGTCGATGTCGGACCGGTGGCCCGCGCCGGCGTTGTGCTGGCGCATCGGGACCGACCGCTCCTTGTCGATGACGGCCCGGAGGAACTCCTCGGCGTCGGCGACGGTCTCGCCTTTGATCTCCCGGGAGATCTCCTTGCTGTCCTTCACGCTGATGGGCCGGTCGCGGAGCATCCCCTTGGCGGTGGTCTCCGGGTCGGCCTCGACGCTGTAGTTGATTCCCATGGGTTACTTGAGGGGCACGAACTTCGAGGACCGGGTCGCGCCGATGCCGGCCTGACCGTGTTCGACGGTGCTTCGCGTGAGGTGGAACTCGCCCAGGTAGTGTCCGATCATCTGGGGTTCGACCTGCACGCGCTCGAAGCTGTGTCCGTTGTACACGGAGAAGGTGACGCCGACGAACTCCGGAAGGATCGGCATGTCGCGCAGATGCGTCCGGATCGGATCGTCCGCCGTCGTCTCCTTGTCGCGGCTCCGGGCCTTCTCCAGCAGCTTCTGCTGTTCGGTGCCGAGGCCGCGAACGATGCTTCGCCGCTGGCGTGCGGGGAGCAGTTCCGCGACTTCGTCGACGTCCATCTCCTGCAGCTCGTCGAGCGAGTGACCGCGGTAGGCGAACTCTTTGCCCTCGCGGCCTGTTCGGTAGTTGGAACTCATTTGTTGCCACCTCGTCCGGTGCGCTTGGATGCGATGTCACCGACCTTGCGTCCCGGCGGGGCGTCCCGCGAGACCGACTTCGGCTGGCCGGGGTGTTGGCGACCGCCCCCGCCGAAGGGGTGGTCGACGGCGTTCATCGCGACGCCGCGGACGCGCGGGTACTTGGTCCCGCGCGACTTCATCTTGTGGTACTTGTTACCGGCCTTGACGAAGGGTTTCTCCGTCCGACCGCCGCCGGCGACCACGCCGATCGTGGCGCGGCACTGCGGGTCGAGCCGCTTCACTTCCCCGCTGGGGAGTTGGACGACCGCGACGTCGCGGTCGTGGGTGAGAAGCGTCGCGGACACGCCGGAGGCGCGCGCGAACTTCCCGCCGTCCCCGCGGTTGCTCTCGACGTTACAGACCGGGACGCCCTCGGGGATCTCGGCCAGCGGGAGCGTGTTCCCGGGCTTGATCTCCGCGCTCACGCCGACCTGGATCGTCTCGCCCACGCGCACGCCTTCCGGCGCGAGCACGAGCCGACGGTCGTCGTCCTCGAACTCGATCTCCGCGAGCGGAGCCGAGCGGGCCGGGTCGTGTTCGATCCCGACGATTTCGCCGGAGATCGTGTCCACGTCCTCGAGCTTCTTGTGCGACAGTTCCGCCTTGTAGCGGTGGGAGGGGGCCCGGAACGTCGGGCCGCCGCGTCCACGCCGCTGTCCTTGGATTCGTCGTCCCATATCAGAACACCCCGATGCGCGAGGCGATTTCGGTCGCGTCGTCGTCCTCGGAGAGCGTGACGGTCGCCTTCTTCTTGCCCTTCGAGGTCACCTGCGTGTTCACGTCGACGACGGTGACGCCGTAGCGGTCCTGGACCTCCTCCCGGACCTCCGGCTTCGTCGCGTCGACGTCGACGAGGAACAGCAGCTTGTTCTTGAAGTCCATCTCGTTCATCGCCTGCTCGGTGACGAGCGGGTGCTCGATGATGGAGTTCATCGGTCGGCCACCTCCTCGACGGCGCTCTCGGTCCACAGCGTGAGTCGGCCCGGGTGTCCGCCGGGCGCGAGGTCCTCCGCGTTGACCTCGGCCGCGGTCGCGACATCGACGCCCGAGAGGTTCCGGGCGGCGCGAGACGGCTCCTCGCTGGTGACGACGAGGACGGACTTGGGCTGGCTGTACTTGCGTCCGCGGGTCTTTCCGCGGCCGGACCGAACGGAGCGACCCTCCTCGGCGCGCTCGATGTCGGCGTCGGCGCCGACGGCCTCCAGCACGCCCAGGGCCTCCTGGGTCTTCTCGAGGTCCTCGAACTCGTCGGAGACGACGAGCGGGAGGTCGAGGTCCGCGTCGAACGCGTGGCCGCGCTCGGCGACGAGCTCGGCGTCAGCGGTGGCCGCGACGGCCGACCGGATCGCGAGCTGTCGTTCCTTGTCGTTCAGTTTCTTGGTCTGGTCCTTCTCGGCCTTCGGCGGGTGCGCGGCGCGGCCCGAGACCGCTTGCGGGACGCGGCGGGCGACGTTCTCGGAGCGCGGGACGTGTGCGAGCCCGCGTCCGGAGCCGAACGACTCCGCGGGGGTTCGCAGCCCGGCGAACTCGTCGGCACCGTAGGCCTGCTTCCGGTTAGCCTGTGCGGCGGAGACCGCCCGACCGATGAGGTCCGGTCGGAACGCGGTCTCGAAGATCGCCGGCAGCTCGACGCTGCCCGCGTCCCCGCCGTCCAGGTCGTGTACTGTTGCGTTCATGGATTATCCCTGGTTGGATGCGGTGGATACGTACCGGACCTCGGGGTCGAGGCGCGGCTGGTCGTTCGGCCGGATGGCCGGGCGGAACCGAAGCAGGCGCTGGTCCGGCCCCGGCAGCGAGCCCTTGATGAGCGCGTACTCGCCGTCGACCTCGCCGTAGTTGACGAAGCCCCCGTCGACGCTGGCGTCGTCGCCCTCGCCGAAGTCGATGAGGCGCTTGTTGAGCTCGGTGCGCTGGTGGTAGCCGGTCTGCCCCTGCTGGGGAACGGTGGAGCGCACGCGGGAGGGGTTCCACGGACCGAGGTTGCCGATCCGGCGCCGCCATCCCTGGCGGGCGTGTTTGCCCTTCCGCTTCTGAACGCCCCAGCGCTTGACGGGACCCTGTGTCCCCTTCCCCTTCGTGATGCCCGAGACGTCGGTGTACTGACCGGCGCGGAAGACGTCGCCGAACTCGTGGGCGCCGCCCTCCTCGATCAGGTCGAGTCCGAAGTCGACGCGCTCCTCGAGGGAGCCGCCGCCGACTCGGGTCTCCATGACGTCGGGCTTCTTCTTGGGAATGTTCGCGAGCTCCGAGGGGACGGTGTGGGTGATGACGCGGACGTCGTCGACGACGTCGTCGTCGAGCAACGCGCGCAGCTCCTCTGCGTCCTCCTCGAAGGTGGTCTCCGCCGGGAGGTCGAGCGCGCGGTCGAGCTCCTCGTGGAACTCGGTCGCCCAGACCTCTTCGACCGGCTTCTTTCCGTACGGCGTCTGTTCGTAGGCGCGCAGGGCCACCGCGTACATCGGCGGCGTCTCGACGACGGTGACGGGAACGGACTCTTCCATCCCCTCACGCGGCGAGTTGGCCTCGTCGTTGACCATAACGACGTGGGTCATTCCGGCCTTGTAGCCGGCGAACCCCTGCAGCGCGGGGGCTCCGTCGTCGTCGGGCCACGAGCGAATGCGCGGGACCTCTCGGTCTGCGCGGGTGCGCGGGCCGTAGCCCAGCGAGCCTTTTCGTGGTCGGCTTGGTTGTGGCATGTGTTTACTCCGTGAGTGTGAGCGAGCCGAGAGTCACGAACAGAGCCTCCTCCGTCCGGACGACCTCGCTCGCCTGTGCCGGGATCGTGTTCAGCCAGAGGTCGAACCCCGGATCGGGTTCGACCGGACGGCCGTCGGCAACGGCCGCCCGAATGCCGTCGGGCGAGAGCCCGAGCATCTCCGGAAGCCCTCGCTCGGGCGCGCCGAAGGCGACGACGTAGCCGCCGGCCTCCCGCGCGTCCGAGACGATGCCGCCGAGCCGCGAGACGGAGAGTTCTTCCCCGTGTCGCGATGTCGCGACGGCCAGTCCGTCGCCGGCGAGCGCTTCCGACAGGTCCGCTTCCACGACCTGGAAACCGTCCTCCGGCTTCCCGGTGATGCGGGCGCGGACCGGTTCTCTCGAAGAGACCCTGATGGTGACGCGCTCCCCCTGCTCGACCTCCATTCCGGATGGCACGAGCAGGGAGATCGGGTGTTCCCGCAGCGGGGAATTGACCCGGACGCGGCCTTCAGGTCCGACCTCGGTCACGAGTCCCTGTGTTTTCGACTCTTCCCCGTCTGGGGTCGAGCCGGTCCGCCACGGCACGCGGAGCGGCGGGAGCACGCCGGCGTACCGGAGCTCGTCGCGCTCCCCCCAGAGGTCCTTGCGGAGCCTCGGAGGGGTCGCGGCGTACCCCAGCACGGTTCGAACGTACTCGCCGCCCCGTCGCCGCTCGCCTTCCCTGTCGGGGAAGACGACCAGTCGATCCGCCCGGAACACCGCCGCCGCACGGGCGACGTAGCCGAGTTTGCGAGTCGCCTCGCGGTCGTCCTCGGCCTCCCGGACGACCGAAGACGGAACACAGATCGTGAGTCCGTCTTCGGTACGCATCGTGGCGAGACTGTACCCCTCGATTCCGGACGACAGCGTAAAAGGATAGCGGTCCCGTTTCCGGGCTGTGGGGCGTTCACACGGGGTCTAGCGGGGGATTCGGTCACAGGATCGAGAGAGTCTGTGACACGGACCGGGGGCCGGCCACCGCCGAGGAACGCGCCCGTCACCGGCGCGGCTCACGGTCGCCGACCGTCGGTTCAGGCCGGAACGATCCGCGCGATCGGCGCGTCGGCGTCGTCGACGGCGAGCTACGACGACGCGTCGACGATATCGCCGTTCTCGTCGAGACGGAGCGTGAGTTCGTCGTCGTCGAGGGAGAACGTGAGCACCACGCGGAGGGGGTCGGTCGAGCTGATCGACTCGTCGTAGTCGCTGAAAAAGCGGTCCAGGCGACCGACCGACCGCGGCGAGAGCGGGTCGATGTCGTGCTCCAGCATGAATCCCAACAGCGCCGGGGACGACAGGAGCCCGAGCCCCGCTGCGCTCCCGACGTGGTACGGGCAGTTGGTGCACGAGGCCTGGAACACCACCGCGAAGCTGGACCGGCAGTTCGAGCAGATGCCGTCGTCCTCGTGGTCCGCACAGGCGTCGAGCTCCGTCTCGACGGTCGCCGCGCACCGCGGGCAGATACCGGTACCGACCGCGAGGAGTTCCACGACCGTCCACGCGTGGGCCGCCCGGAACGCCTCCTCCGCCTCCCGATTCCGGATCCCGGCCGGCGGGAACGGCAGTCGCCCGAGGTACCCCGATTCCGGCTCCTCGGCGGCGTCGACGTGACTCGACGACCGCTCCCACCGGCTCTCACAGCTCGGACAGAACACCTCGATGCTCCCGTCGCGCCACCGGATCTCCAGCCGTCCGTCGCAGGCGGGACAGCGGTCGTCGATCGACGTGCGTTCGAAGTCGGGGTCGTCGGTGACCGCTCCGGACCGAATCGCCTCGACGACCCGTCGACCCGGGTGATCGAGCGCGTAGCCGCCCTCGTCTTTCCGGACGAAGTGGCCGCGGAGCTCGCCGAGGTGGTAGTTGAACCGCGACGTGTCCTCGATCGGGAGCCGGTCGTACAGCTCGGAGAAGGCGAGCGGCTCCGCGGCGTCGCCGAGGACGCGCAGGATCCGCACCCGGACCTCGTCGCCGAGCGCGGCGAACGCTTCGTCGGGCGAGAGCCGGCCGTCCGGATCCGTCTCGGTCATCGTGGTAGCCCGTCGGTCCGCCTCGCGTAAAGAGCCTGTCGTGGGGGCCCGCCGGTCACGCGCCGAGACAGACGTCCGTTCCGGGCACGCACACCGGCCCGAACTCCCATTCGTCCGTTCGCTTTCGGAGGCGCCGCACGAGCGGTCGCGCTCCGTAGCGCGCTGCGAGGACCACCGCCGCGAGGCCGACGCTCGCGACCGGATACGAGGCGGCGACGAGGACGCCGGCCGTGATCGCGAGCATCAGCAGCGTTCCACGTACCGACGGCGGCGGCCCGCGCGGAGCGCTCTGTGCGTCGATTTCCGTCCGCATACCGTTCAGTCTCATGCGATCGGTGCTACGCGCCACGGGAGAATAAATGTAATCTGAACGATATTTTTGTAAGGCGCCCTACGTAAATTCGGTTACGTGCGTCGACGCGAGCCGTCTCCGTCTTCACGCCGGGACGATCCGCACGACCGGCGCGTCGGCGTCGTCGACGGCGACGTAGAGGTGACCCGTGGCCGGCTCGGTCGCGAGCGCCCGGACGCGCCAGCCGCGGTCGGCGAGCAGGGGGTCGCGCTCGGTCACTGCGGCGTCCGTGCCCGTCCCCTCGACGGTGAACCGCCCGAGGTACTCGGCCGCGAGCGTACCGGCGAACAGGCCGCCCCGCCACGCGGGGAACGCGTCGCCCTGATAAAAGACCCCGCCGCTCGGCGGGAACCCGCCGGAGCCGCACGGCCAGTAGTGAACCGGAGCGACGACGTCGCCCCGCTCGCGGTGGCTCGGCGCGACGCGCTCGTCGGTGCCGTACCGGCACGCCTCGCTCGCGATCGGCCACCCGTAGTTGCCGCCGCGCTCGACGACGTTGATCTCGTCGCCGTCGCGCTCGCCGTGCTCGCACTGCCAGAGCGCTCCCGTCTCGGGACGGACGGTCATGGCCTGCGGGTTCCGGTGGCCGTAGCTGTATATCGCGTCGGCCGCCTCCGGCTCGTCGACGAACGGGTTGTCGGGGTGGGCGTCGCCGTCGGGCGTCAACCGCAGCGTCGCTCCGAGTTCGTTCGACAGGTCCTGCGAGACGTGTTCCGGACCGAACTCGGTGTCTCGCCGGTCCCCGACGGTGACGAACAACGCCCCTTCCGGACCGAACGTCGCTCGCGAACCGAAGTGCTGGTCGGAGCCCGCGAACGGACGCGCGACGCGGATCGGCTCGAAGCCCTCCAGCGCGGGCGCTCCGCCCTCGGCGTCGAGCGAGAGCCGACCGCTCCCGACGTGCGTCGCCGATCGCCCCTCGTCGTCCGTCCCCGCGTACGTGAGGTACACGCGCGCGTCCTCCGGGAACTCCGGGTGGACCGCGACGTCGAGGAGCCCGCCCTGTCCGGCGGCGTGAACGGCCGGGACGCCGTCGACGGTCGCGCGCGTCCCGTCCGCGGGGTCGACGAGCGAGAGCCGGCCGGGGCGCTCCGTGACCAGCAGCCGTCCGTCGTCCGGGAGGAAGGCGAGGCCCCACGGGTTCTCGAACCCCTCCGCGACGCGCTCGACCGCGTACTCGACGTCGGCGCCGTCGTCGGGCGGGACGCCTGAGTCGTCGTCCCCGTCCCCGCCCGTGCCGGTCGCTCCGTCGTTCGTTCCGCCCTCGCCGAGACACCCGGCGAGCGAGAGCGCCGCGAGGCCGCCGGTCGTTCGAAGGACGGTTCGTCTGTCCGCGGCGGGGTCAGTCGGTCGGCGTGTCATGGGAGTCGTCTCGTATCGCTCTTGGTCGGGAGCCCGATGACGCTTCCGGCGGTCGGGTTCGGGCGGGAATCCCGCCTCGCCGGCCGTCGTTCGGAACCCTTATATCTCCGACTCGGGCTATGTGCAGATGCGAAGCACGCACCGGTAGTGTAGTGGTATCACGCAACCTTGCCATGGTTGCAACCCGAGTTCAAATCTCGGCCGGTGCACTCCCTGCGGTCGTGCACCGCCCTGACTCCCCGCTCGCGCTGCTCGCGGGGAGTCTCGGCCGGTGCATTTTCTAACTGACTGCGTCAGTTAGCGTTCGCTTCACTTCGTTCAGCGAACTTGCGAACGAAGTGAGCAAAATCACCAAGTGATTTGAACGCAGAAAGACGCAGCGGCGAGCGAAGCGAGCCGATCGTCTTTCCCTAGTTCAAATCTCGGCCGGTGCACTCCCTGCGGTCGTGCACCGCCCTGACTCCCCGCTCGCGCTGCTCGCGGGGAGTCTCGGCCGGTGCACGGTGCGAACGACCTGAACGAAATCGCCGAGTGAATCTCTCGATCAGCGCTTGCTCCATTCCGTTTATTCGGCTCTGTTTAATTTGTGACTAGTGACACGTTTTGCAGTCCTGCCGAACAGAGAGGGTGAGTTCGGCTTGGAAAATTGAGTGGTTATATAGAATGTATTACCTAAACTTTCCTTACTATCACGTCATCCATAAATACGTTTAAGTTACTATCTCTCTACTTATGATTGTCTCTGTGAGAATCAGCCGGTCGAAACCGGTTCGGCCTCAGCTATCAACTAATAATATAGATAATAAAAGTGACTGGGATTAATCTGTCAGATCCCCGTTGACGCCGTAGCGGTCCGAGAGAAAAAATAAGACAAAATACGTATGAAAATTAACAATGATAATAACAGTCCGAGAAGCTTCGATGACGAGCAGGCCTTATCAGCGGTGTTCCGACTTCTCTCCCACCACCGTCGTCGAGTTACAGTCCAGTATCTCGCCACACAGAACGATCCAACCTCAGTAACCGACGTGGTTGATCAGATCGCGCTCCTCGAAGACGAGCAGACAGATACATATAAATTTCAGATCTGGATGAGCCTCGTTCACATCCACCTCCCGTTGCTGGCTGAAGCTGCCGTTATTAAATTCGATCCAGATCGAGAAACCGTTGAGCTGGATGCCCAAGCCAAGAGCATGCGCTCACATCTTGGCCTCGTTGCAGCCGACTGAAGGCCGATGGATGACTACCTCACGCCAATTATCGAGGCACTCGCCAGAGCGGAGGGTGTCTCACACAAGGCTCTCACGCCCCCGCTTGGGGTGGTCATTGATGCCGACGCTCTGACTCAACTCTTAGCGTCCGGAACGGTGCGCGTTACATTTGCATACGAGGCCTACAGTGTGACAGTCACCAGCGACGGCGACGTGGAAGTCACACCACGAGTGGATTGACATCCTCCCCGCGCTGAAGCGCGAGGATTCCCACGGCACCGTACCGCTGGGTTGGGATATTGTGGTTTACGACGTGACCTGTTCTTGAGGTGCGAACGCACCGCTTTTCGTGTCAAACAAGAACGTCGATGGCTGTGCCAACCAGCCGTTACTCCTATTCACCGAGAGGTTCGGTGAATTCGGAGATACTTTTTGCCGAATATTCTCAGCACCGTTCACGTCTGCGTTCGCCACTGTACCGCACTCATCGCAGACGTACAGTCCACGTTCAACACGGTTCGCATCACGCTTCCGGCCACAGCACGAACACGACTTCGAGGTATCTCGCTCAGACACGTGCTCGACCGTCATGCCTTCCATCTCGGCTTTGTATTCGAGGAGGTCGGTGAAGCGGTCGAACGCCCACGAGTGCAAATCGAGATTCCCGTGTTTACCCCAGTTTTTTGACTCGGCGTTCTCCTCATCCTCACGGATGCCGGAGAGATCGCCCACCACGATCGTTCCAATTTCCTCGTCAACACACCGCTGGACGATATGATTGGAGAGTGTGTGGAAATAGTGGGTGCGGCGGGCCGACTTCTTCTGGTTCAACCGCGTGGCCTGCTCGGAGTTCGAGTCGTCACACCGAGCGATCCGCTTGCTGAAGTAGTAGTCGTCCTGTTTCAAGCAGTCCAGCGGGTACAACTCGCTGTAACCGTCTTCATAGGCGAGCACGGCGAAGTTGTTGATACCGAGATCAACACCCACCGTCTTCTCACCGGGGGCTTCATCCACGTCGATTCCGACTTTGCAGACGAAGTGCAGTTCCCACTCGTCACCTGTCCATACCGCCTTGACTTGTTGGACGTTCTCCACGGTGGAGAGGTCAACGTCAGGCTGCGTTTGAAATTTACAGAGGATAAAATCCGACCAATACTCCTTAAGATTCGACCCTTGAGAGAGTCGGACGCGATTGTACTGAGTGTCGAGTTTGAAGCCGGCAGTTTTGAACGTGACCGTGGAACGTGGGTGGTCGTCGCCGTGTTTGCGGTAGCCGGGTGGGTTTGCTCTCGTGTCTCCGTTTTGTCGTTTGCCGTACCAACCGTTGAACGCCTCAGCGAGTTCTTGAAGGACTCGCTGACTCGACTGAGAATGTAAGTCATCGTAGCGTTCGTGTGACTTCAGGTACGTGGTGAGGTCGTTGTGGTTCGGGATGTGACCGATCTCATCCCAGATGCGACTGCATGTCCACCGTCCGACGTTCCAGAGCTTACTGGCTGCGAACCCGAGCGAATCAAGGCCGTCTTGCACCCGCGACTGGTTCCGTATGGACGCAGTGTAGGTGCGAGTAACGACCTGTTTCGCCATATGTAACCTATGTAGACAAAATTACTTGAAAGTGTTTATTGGGGCAGCGTGGAATATCTCGCCGTGCCATCGAACGGTGGATTATAAAGGGTAGTGTCGGATTCATCCCCGCGCTAAAGCGCGAGGCTTTCTCCTCGATTCTCCGTAATTGCCGTATACGCGCCCTGTATTCAGCACGCAGTTCTTATCAAGATCAAAGAGTAGAGCCGCCGTTCCCCGACCGGTAGTTTCAATCGGCGATCCGCCGAACCCGTGGCGTATGACCGTTCCGACGAAGACGCTCCCGAGCGGCGCCGAGCTACCGGGGCTCGGGCTGGGCACGTACGACCTCGACGACGACCAGACGGCCGAGAGCGTCCGCGCGGCGCTCGACGCCGGCTACGCGCACGTCGACACCGCCGAGGGGTATCGGAACGAGGAGGTCATCGGCGAGGCGCTCGCGGAGTACGACCGCGACGACGTATTCCTCACCTCGAAGGTGCTCGCGAAGAACCTCAACTACGAGTCGGTGATCGAGTCGTGCGAGGCGTCGCTCGACCGACTCGGCACCGACTACCTCGATTTATACCTCATCCACTGGCCGAACCCCGCGATATCGCTGCGCGAGACGCTCCGAGCGATGGCGGAGCTCCGCGAGCGGGGGCTCGTGCGCGACGTCGGCGTGTCGAACTTCAGCGCCTACCAGCTGAGCTGCGCCCACCACGTCTCAGACGTGCCGATCGCGGTCAACCAGATCGAGTTCCACCCGTGGCTCCAGCGCCCCGACCTCGTCGACTACTGCCGCGAGTCCGACACCGTGATCGAGGCGGCGGCGCCGCTCGCGCGGACCGACGTGTTCGGCGACGAGGTCGTCGCCGAGCTCGCCGAGACGTACGACAAGAGCCCCGCGCAGGTGGTGCTCCGGTGGGCGGTCGATCGCGGCGTGGTCCCGCTGCCGCGGTCGTCGACCCCGGCCCACGTCCGGGCCAACGCCGACCTCGACTGGGAGCTCGACGCGGCCGACCGGCGGCGGCTCGACGAGCGCGACCGCGACGAGCCGGTGTACGACACCCCGGCCCGCGACTGGACGAGCGACGTGTACGGGATCGAGCAGTGACGACGTCCCGGCCTCAGGCCGCGTCCTCGTCGAGCGTCACCGGCCGGCCGGTCTCGGCGGACTGGTAGATCCCGTCGAGCGCGCGCATGTCGGCGAGGGCGTGCTCGCCGTCCGGATGGAACGGCTCGTCCGCCAGCAGCTGGTGGCCGAAGTACGCGAACTCCTCTTCGATCTGGTGGACCTGGTCGAAGTCGACGTCGACGCGGGTGCCGTCGCGGACGACGGCGAACCCGCGGTCCTCCCGCTCGTAGAACGCCGGATCTAAGATCAGTCTGGCCTCCGTCCCGGTGACGTCCAGCCGGCTCGCGTGCTGGGCGTTCTGGCTCACCGTACACAGCGCGTCGACGCCGTCGGGGAACGCCAGCCGGAACGAGGCGTCCTCGTCGACGTCGGCGAACGCCACCCGGCGCGTGTGGGTCCGCCCGGAGACGCGGACCGGGTCCTCGCCGAGCACGAACCGGGTCGTGTTGAGCGGGTACACGCCGAGATCCATGAGCGCGCAGCCGCCCGACAGCTCCGGGTCGAGCCGCCACTGGTCGGTGTCGCCGGCGAGCTCGCCGAGCATCGTCTGCGACATCGTCGCGTGGACGTGGATCACGTCGCCGGCGACGCCCGCGCGGAGGAGGTCTCGGAGCCGTCGGACGGCGGGGTCGGTCTGCATCCGGTAGCCGACCATCAGGGGGACGTCGGCGTCCCGACACGCGGCCACGAGCCGACGGGCGCGATCCAGCGTCGCCTCCAGCGGCTTCTCGCAGAGGACCGCCTTCCCCTGCTCCGCGGCGGCCCGGACGTAGTCGAGGTGGGCCGCGTTCGGCGTCGCGACGTACACCGCGTCGTAGGCGTCGACGGCGGCGCCCGAGCGGAACTCCTCGGGAGTGACGCCGGTCGCGTCGCGCTCGGCCGCGACCGTCTCCACCGCGTCCGAGTCGACGTCGGTGACGACGGTCGCCTCGGTGTACGCCGACCGGGCGATCCCCGGCAGCGCCCACTCGCGGGCGAACCAGCCGAGGCCGACGGCCGCGACCCGAACGGGGTCCGTGACGGCCTCGGGGTCGAGCGTCTCCCAGTCCCGGCGCGTGAACTCGTCGAGGTAGTCCGCGAAGGCGGTCTCCATGCCGGGGACTCCGCGCGGCGTGAAATAACTCCGGCGGCGACGCGGTCTACCCGACCGATCGGGTTGCCGGCGACGGCGCCCTCACCACGGACCGTCGTAGTTCACCCGCGGCCGGTCGACGTCGACCCCGAGGTCCCGGAGCGTCGCGGTCGCGTTCTGGACGGGCGAGGGGGCCGGCCGGTCGAGCGCGTCCGTCGTCGCCTCCGCGAACCGAACGGTCCAGTCCCCGTCGATCACGACTGTCGCGCGGCGCGGAATGTGCGAGTGGCTCTCCCACGACTCGGCGGTCAGGTCGTACGAGTCGGCGACCCCGGCGTGGAAGTCGGAGACGATCGGGAAGGGAAGCCCGAATCGGTCCGCGTAGGCGAACCCGGAATACAGCGAGTCGCCGGTGAGCGCGACGACGGCGAGGTCGTCCCGCTCGTGCCAGCCCGCGTCCCGGACGGCGGCGAGGACGGCCGTGCAGGTGGGGACGAAGTTCGCGGGCGCGAAACAGAGCGCGACCGCCTCGTGACCGTCGACGAGCCGGAACAGCGCCAGCTCCACGGCCGTACCGTCGGTGACCGCGGGGGCGATGAAATCGGGCGCCTTGACGCCGACGTCTATCATGGGTGACACCTGCGCGGGCGACCGACAAATACCCCACCCCCGACCGTCCGGCCCCGGTCGGGTGCGCTGGAAATTCGATAGCAGCCGATGAGATCCCGTCTTGGCGCCTGAGAGCACTGTTCACGGTGTAAGAGCTTTACGTGTGCCCGGTCGAAGGGAGGCGTGTTCGGTTCCCACGCGGCGACCGCGCTCGCCCTCGTCGACAGCTACGGCGCCGTCGCGGTGTTCGCCGTGTTCGCGCTTGAGGGCGCGCTCGTCGGGAAGGTACTCCCGGCGCGGACGCTGTTCGTCGCCGCGGTGGTCGCCGTCGGCGTCGAGGCGGTCGCGGTCCTGCCGGTGTTCGTCGCGGCCGTCGCCGGCGCGACGCTCGGGCAGGCGGTCGTCTTCACGGCCGTCCGTCGGTTCGACGTGGACCCGACGGCGCTCGCCGTGGTCCCGGTCGGCTCGGGTCGACTGGAGCGCGCGGGCGGTTGGTTCGACCGGTGGGGGCTCCCCGCGGTGGCGGCCTCGAACGCGGTCCCCGGCACCCGCGGGTGGCTCGCCGTCCCCACCGCGACCGCCTCGTCCGTCTCCGCCCCGCGGTTCGCCGCCGCGTCGCTGGTCGGCTCCGTGGCGTACGTCGGCGCGCTGCTGGCGGTCGGCGTCGCCGTGGCGCTCGGGATCGGGGGCGCGGTCGAGCTCCTCGGCGCCGACTGGGTCGCGGCCTTATAAGAGTGGACCGCCGCCGAGCCCGCTTACAGTACCGTCCCGTGTTTCTTGTCCGGCAGCTCTTTCTCCACGTCCGCGTAGAACGCGAATCGAGCGGCGAGCTCCTCGCGGAGCGCGGACGGGGCCACAATCTCGTCGATGACGACCTCGCTGGCCATCCGGTGGATGTCGATGTCCTCGCGATACTCCTCGCGGAGCCGCGCCTCGGTCTCGGCGCGCTCCTCGGGGTCGTCTATCTCGGCGAGCTTCCGGGCGTACACGGCGTTGATCGCGGCCTCTGGCCCCATGATCCCGATCTCGCCGGAGGGGAGTCCGATCACGCTCTCGGGGTCGTACGCGGGGCCGCCCATCGCGTAGATCCCCGCGCCGTACGCCTTCCGGGTGACGACGGTCTGTTTCGGGACGGTCGCGGAGGAGGTGGCGTAGATCATCTTCTTGCCCTTCTCTAAGATCGCGTCCTTCTCGACCTGCGAGCCGGCCATGAACCCCGGCGTGTCACAGAGGTACAGGAGGGGAACCTCGTAGGCGTCGCAGGTCCAGATGAACTCGGCGGCCTTCTCGGCCGCGTCCGGGAAGATGGCACCCGACCGCTCGGTCGGCTGGTTGGCGACGGCGCCGACGGGCCGACCGTCGATCCGGCAGAAGGCCGTGACGATCTCGGGTCCGTACCCCTCCTTCAGCTCGAAGACGGACTCCGCGTCGGCGATCCGGTCGAGGAGGTCGCGGACGTCGTACGGGCGGTTCGGCGACTCGGGGATCAGCTCGTCGATCCCCTCCGGGGAGAACTTCGGCGGCTTCGGCTCCCGTTTCGGGGGTTTCTCACCGGCCCGATCGGGGAGGTAGCCGATCAGGTCGGCGACGAGCTCGCGGGCGTGCTCCTCGTCGCGGGCGACCAGGTCCGCCGACCCGGACTCCTCGGCGTGGACGCGGGGGCCGCCGAGGTCCGCCATCTCGATCTCCTCGCCGGTGACCATCTTCACCATCCGCGGCGAGGCGATGGCCATCGCGGACATCCCCTCGACCATCACTGTGAAGTCGGCGAAGACGGGCGTGTAGGCCGCGCCGGCGATACAGGGGCCGTACAGCACGCAGATCTGCGGCACCGCGCCCGAGAGCATCGAGTGGTTGTAGTAGTACTTCCCGATCCCCTCGCGGTTGGCGAAGAAGCCGCTCTGCTGGTCGATCCGCCCGCCGGAAGAGTCCATCAGGTAGAGCACGGGCTTGCCCGTCTTCAGGGCGCGCTGCTGCATCCGGAGGAACTTCTCGACGCCCTTGGCCGCCATCGACCCCGCCTTCACCGTGAAGTCGTTGGCCATGAAGTGGACGTCGCGCCCCTCGAACTCCGCGGCGCCGGTGAGCAGGCCGTCGCCGGGGAGGCGGTCGCCGCCGTCGTCGGTGTCGCCGTCGTCCTCGTCGCCCCCGCTCGTCTCGTCCGCGCTCGCCTCGCCCTCTCCCGTCCGTCCGGGCGCGTTCGGGTGCCAGTCGTCGAACGCGGCGAACTTCCCGTCCTCGAAGTGGAGGCCCGCCGGGTCGCCGTCGGTCGCGCTCGCGTCGCCCGCGCCGCGTGTCCCGCCCTCGCCGCCGAACCAGAGGTCGAGCCGGTCGCGGACGAACAGCTTCCCCTGCTCCGGGAGTCGATCGCGGTACTTCTCCGGCCCGCCCTCCAAGATGTCCTCGATCTCGGCCCGGAGCTCGCGCTCGCGGGTCGTGGGTCCGAGGTCGTCCTCGAGCGGGTACGACGTTTCGGGCGGCTCGGCGCTCGCCGCGGGCTCCGAATCGTCGCCGACGTGGACGTCGACGTCGACGCCGAGGTGTTCGGCGAGCGATCGCGCGATCGCCTCGGCCTCCTCCGGCGTCGCCGCCGCGCCGACGTGAACTTTCATGGACGCAAGGTTTGCGGTCTATCCTAAACAGTTTTTCATGCGCCGGGGCGTTGCGGACCGCTCGCGCGCGGCGCTCGCCGCGAAACGTGTCGAGCCTACGAGGAAGCCGTCTCCCCGAGGCGGTCACGGAGCAGGTCGGCGACGCGGTCGAGGTGGTGTCGGCCGACCACGGCGACGACGTCGCCGTCGTGACGGAGGCGACCGAGGCGGTGGGCCATGTGCGACTCGCGGACTTCGTCGCTGAAACACGAGGCCCGCGAGGGCTCGAACGCGTCCATCACGGCGCGTGCGCGGGCGATCTGGTGACCTTCGTTTTCGGCCTGGCGTGCCGCGCTGTCGGTTCGGTCTGTCGAGTAGGTGGCCGGCGAGTCGACCTCCAGACGGACGTCGGTCCTCGCGGCGAGCGCGCAGGCGAGACGACACCGGAGGGTGCTCTTCGTCACCGACGCGAGCCGGGTGAGCACGCCCGCGGCCGTCGTGAGCGAGTCGCCGTCGCGGTACAGCGTCGCGACGAGCCGGCGGAGAAAGCGCGGGGTCGGACCGTCGATCCCCACGAGGCGATCCGTCGCCGCGGCCTGAATCGCCGCGCTCACCTCCCCGCCGAACACCGGCGGGGTCCGAGTATCCTCGGCATACCGCTCGAAGAGGGGGAGCGAAAGCGGCGGGAGTTCGAGGGCGAGCACGTCGGGATCGCGCCCCGAGATCAGCGTTCGAACCCGGAACACGCTGGCGGGGTGGTCGTGGACGACGCCGACGAGGGTGACCGTCCCCGTGGGCGTGTCGATCGACCGGACGTGCTCGCCCGTTATTCTGGGATCGTCGTGGTTCACGGCTCTAGTTCGACCGGCAGCGGTCGCGCCGGAGTTACGCTGCTGTTAGGATCGGATTTGAATAAGTGTTACTCCCAGCGTATTTCACGATAATTCGTTCATAACCCGGTCAGTCGGGGGAGTGTACCCGCGACGGTCCGACCGCCGGATCGGTTCCGAAGCGGTCGGGAAACGAACGGTTACTGTCGCGCGACACCGGGACGCCGCGGTTCCCGGGGAGCTCGTGAAACGGTCGGTCGCAATGAGGCGGTTTCGAGGGGCTGCTCGACTGCGGGCCGGTCGAAAGAGCGGGGGAACGACGGTGCGCAAGACGACCGTCCGTCACGATAAAAAAGGCGGCCGCGTTCACAGCCGGACAGCGGCCGGCGTGGTCTTCGCGTGGGTTGGACTTCGTCGCTATCGCTTCAGTTGCACTTCGTCGTCGGTGACGGCCGCGACGTCGGACTGCTTGAGAGCGTACGTGTCCCCGTCGGCGTCACCCCAGCCGAGTCTCGATTTGATCTTGTCAGTGAGCCCCGGGTCCGGGTCGACGTGTACGTCGTGGCCCTCGACTTTCGACACCATTCCGACCTTCTCTCCCGCTTCGTTTACTACCGGCTTGCCTTCGTCGTTCTCTGTTATGTCCATCTGTAGGTTCCTCCGCAGGCAATATATTTACTTTAGACTATATTGTAATTTATTTAGTAACTATTAATAATGTTTTTACGACGAGCGTAAGCAACCGACCGCGCTGCGGTCGGCCGCGGCCGTGCGCGAGTCGATACGACCCCGGACCGGCGGGTGAACGGCGTCGCGGGCGCTCGCTATCGAATCGGGGGCGAGCCGTCCGTTTGAGACGGGAAGAGACGGAATGGGTCGGAGCAGCGGCGCGCTGGAATGCGGCGCCTGCCGGCCCGTCACTCGTCGCCGAGCGCGGCTTCGAGCCGCTCGACCAGCTCCTCGTTGCCGACGTACAGCGGGACGCGGTCGTGGACGCCCTCGGGCTCGACGTCGAGGATGGCGGTCCGGCCGTCGGTCGCCGCCCCGCCGGCGCGCTCGATGACGTAGGCGATCGGGTTCGCTTCGAAGGAGAGCCGAAGCTTCCCGTCGGGCGCGTCGACGAGGGCGGGGTACGCGAAGATCCCGCCGTAGGTGAGCACCTGGTTCACGTCGCCGACCATGGCGCCGCCGTACCGGAGCTTCAGCTCGTCTTCGACCTCGCGGGCGAAGGCCGTGAACTCGTCTGGCCAGTCGGGGACGCGCCCGCCGAACCCGTAGACGAGGGGGTCGTCGGGGAGCCGGAGGTCGTCGTCGACGACCGACCGGGAGACCGATCCGTCGGCCTCCGCCTCGACGACCTCCTCGCGGACGCCGTCCCCGTTGGCGACGACCATCGTCGTGATCGGGCCGTAGAGCACGTAACCGGCGGCGACGAGGTCGCGTCCGGTGGCGGGCAGCGGCGCGTCGTACACCCCGACCACCGTGCCCATGGCGTTGTTCGACCGAAGGTTCGAGGAACCGTCGAGCGGGTCGATCGCGACCGCGTAGGCCCCGTCGCCGACGGAGCCGCCGGCGCCGACCGCGGCCTCGCGCTCCTCGCTGACGAACGAGCCGACGCCGTCGATCGCGGTGATCGCCTCGCCGAGCAGCTCGTCGGCGTACAGGTCGCCGGCCATGACGCTCTCGCCGGAGGGGTTGTCCGTCCCGCTCTCGACGCGGCGGCCGGGGAGCGCGGCGCGGATCTCGGGGGCGGTCGCCGCGACCGCGTCGAAGACCGCCTCGACGGTCGGGTCCGCGTCGCGGTCGGGGACAGGGTCGCTCATCAGTCCGCGCTCTCGGCGACGGCGAGCGCCTCGTCCGGGTCGTCCTCCTGGAAGATGACGGCCTCCAGCGCGTCGAGGATGCGCTCGGGCTCGTCGCGCTGGAAGACGTTCCGGCCGACCGCGACGCCGGTGGCGCCGGCGTCGATGGCGTTCGAGACGTTCCGGAGGAACTCCCGGTCGTCGCGCATCGTCCCGCCGGACATCACGACGTCGGCCGGGGCGGCCATCTCGACGGCGTGGCCCATCGCCTCGGGAGAGCCGGGGTACTTCACTTTCACCACGTCGGCGCCGAGCTCCAGGCCGAGCCGCGCGCCGTACGAGATCACGTCCGGACTCCCGTCGTTGCGGAGCCCCTGCCCGCGGGGGTACGACCACATGACGACGGCCATGTCGTGTTCGCGGGCGCTCTCCTGAGCCCTTCGGAACTCCTCGGCCATCTCGACCTCGTTGTTCGAGCCGCCGTAGACGGTGAACCCGATCGCGTCGGCGCCCAGTCCGGCCGCGTACTCCGAGGTGCAGTTGACCGCGCTGTCCGGCTCTCCCATCCAGAGGTTCGAGGTCCCGTTGAGCTTCACCACGAGGTTGACCTCGTCCTCGTAGTCGGGGTAGTACGCCTCGGCGAGCCCCTTCTGGACCGCCAGCGAGGTGACGGCCTCGTGGGTGGCGAGCTCGAAGATTCGCTCGGGGTCCGCCGTTTCGGGATTCGGTTCGAAGTCGACCGGTCCGTGCTCGATCCCGTGGTCGTACGCGAGGATCAGCGACTTGCCGTCGCGGGAGATGTCGTCGGCGGCGTGGGGAAGCATCGGTTCGTATTCCAGTCACATCGATAAAAAACGCTATGATCGTTTCGGTGAACGTAAAAAAATAGATTCGGGGGTCTCCGCGCGGTTTGCCGGCGGCTGTGACGCATTCGAAGCCTACGATACTTACTACTCAGATAGTTAACTATCATGCAAACGGAACGAACGCCCACCCGGACCCGTCGCCGTCGACCGCGGAGGCGCAATACTTACGCCTCGCGGCGCGGCAGCGACCTCCATGCGGGAGCTATCCGACATCGACGTCGTGGGCGTGGTGGGGGCCGGCACGATGGGCAACGGGATCGCGCAGGTCGCCGCGACCGCCGGCTACGAGGTCGTGATGCGCGACATCGAGGACGAGTACGTCGACAGGGGACTCGCCGCCGTCGACGACAGCCTCGACCGGCTGGCGTCGAAGGGCGCCCTCGACGAGGACCCGACGGCGATCCGCGACCGGATCGCGGGCACCACCGACCTCGACGATCTGGCGGACGTGGACGTCATCGTCGAGGCGGCGGTCGAGGACATGGGCGTGAAACGCGAGGTGTTCGCCGACCTCGACGACGTGACCGACGACGACGTCGTCCTCGCGACGAACACCTCGACGCTGTCGATCACGACCATCGCGAGCGCCACCGAGCGCGCGAGCGACGTGATCGGCCTCCACTTCATGAACCCGGTCCCGATCATGGACGGCGTGGAGGTCGTCGTCGGGGAGCGCACCGCGGACGCGGTCGTCGAGTTCGCGCACGCCTTCGCCGCGGACCTCGGCAAGGAGACGTGGGAGTCCGACGACAAGCCCGGCTTCGTCACGAACCGCATCCTGATGCCGTGGATCAACGAGGGCGTCCGCGCCTTCGACGAGGGCGTCGCCGACAAGGCGGACATCGACCGGGGGATGAAGCTCGGGACGAACGTCCCGATGGGGCCCCTAGAGCTCGCCGACCACATCGGGCTCGACGTGGTGCTCGACGCCAGCGAGACGCTCCACGCCGAGCTCGGCGACCGCTACAAGCCGGCGTACCTCGTCAAGCGCAAGGTGGAGGCCGGCGACCTCGGGAAGAAGACGGGACGCGGGTTCTACGAGTACGGGGAGGAGTAGGGCGGGCGGTGGGAGCCCGGCTCAGGCCCCCTTCGCGTTCCGGTCGTTGTTCGCGGTCCACCGCCGTGCGCCCGGAAGAAGGCCGACCAGCCTCGTCACGTAGCCGAACCGGAACAGCCCGAACTGCGAGAGCGCGCCGAGGACGAAGACGGCGAGGAACGCCGGTGCGGTAACGTCGAACAGGAGCGGCTCGACCGTCGTCCCGGCCGCGGCCGCGTCCAGCGTCGTCGGGGTGATCGACCGCGACGCGAACGCCGCGCCGATGAACGCGGTGGAGACGACGAGCGTCGTCCGGCTCAACGCGAACCCGAACAGGGCGCCGACCGCCACGCCCGCGAGCGTCGCCCCGACGAGCAGCAGCGTCCCCTCGATCCCGGCCGCGTCAGCCGCGTACATGGGGCCGACGGCGAACCGACCGGCGAAGCCGCCGACCAGCCCGCCGATGGCGAGGACGGCGAAGGAGAGTCCGGCGTACGCGAGGAAGCCCCCGACCGCAGCGCCGGCGACGACGGCGACGCCCGTCAGCGCCAGTCCGTCGACCGCGACGAGTCCGGCGAGGCTCGGCGCGGCGAGGTAGCCGGCGCCGCCCCCGACGAGCAGCCCGGTCAGCGTGACGGCGTACACGGAGACCGCGGCGCCGACGAACGCGAGGAGCAGCCCCGCGAGGACGAGTCCGGCGTCGAGTACGCTGAGCATACTGATCGCTTCTCGTCGGTGATATTTAAAATACGCCGGACCGGACGGCGACGGAAGCGAGGAGTCTCGGTCTCACCGCGCCCGCCGCCCCGCCTGCCGGTCGACGTGGCGCGTGTAGCCGCCGACGCCCAGGCCGAAGCCGACGACGAGCAGCAGGAAGCCGAGCAGCCGGCTCGTCCCGATCGTCAGCATCGCGAGGATCAGGCCGAAGGCGAACGCGAAGACGCCGGCGACGATCACCCCGACATCGACGAGCGGCGACGGCTGGACCGCCTCGCAGTGGGGACAGATCCGGGCGTCGCTCGGGATCGGCTCCCGGCAGTCGACGCAGTGGACGCGGTCGCGTGACACGGTCGCTCGTTGGAGCCGGGATCGGTTATACGCTTCAGTCGGCCGCGGCCGCCCCGGCGTCGTCGTCCACGCCGAGCGTCTCCTCGACCTGCGTCACGACCGCCGCGAAGGCGACGACAGCGAGCGCCGCGCCCACCGCGAAGGGGACGACGAAGCCGAAGCCGACGAGCCAACCGGACGCCAGCGGGCCGAGCGCGACGCCGAAACCGAACCCCATCGTGAGCACCGACAGCGTCGTTCCGGACTCGCCCTCCCGCGCGAGGTCGCCGGCGAGCGCCAGCGACGGCGCGAAGACGAACGCGACGGCGACGCCCTGCGCCAGCCGGACGAGCGTCATCACGATCGGATCGGTGACGATCCCCTGCAGCAGGGTCGTCGGGACGAGGAGGACGAACCCGGCGAGCAGGAACGGCCGGCGACCGATCCGGTCGCTGGCCTGTCCGACGGGCACCTGCAGGAGCACGTTGGCGATCGTGACCGAGGCGAACTGGAGGCCGAACCACACCGGCGCCTGGTCGAGCCTGACGTTCACCTGGTTCTGGAGCGTCGCGAACAGCGCGATGCACACTCCCATCGCGATCGTCGCCAGCCCGAGCGCGAACACGGGGTCGAGCAGGCGGTCCTCGCCCCGCACGCGGATCGAGAGGTCGTCGCTCGCCTCGCTGGACTCGGCCGCGTCTCGCACCAGGAGGAACACGAGGACGAAGCTGAGGTACGCCCCACCGCACGCGGCGATGAACGCCGCGTCGAACCCGTCGACGACCGGGAGCCCGACCGGCGAGAGGTCGTACGGGCCCGCCTCGACGACGGCTCCGGCCAGCACCGGCCCGAAGCCGAAGCCGATCAGTCGGAAGGTGTTGTACACGCCGAAGTTCCCCCCGCGGTCGGTGTCGGCGGACGCGTACTCGTTGACGAGCGCGACCGTCGCGGGGATGATGAGGGCCGCACCGAACCCCTGTATCGCCCGCAGGACGACGAGCTGCCAGTAGACGGTCACGATCGTGTAGAGCCCGCTGGCGGTCCCGAGGAGGAGGATCCCGACCAGCACGAAGGGGCGTCGAACCCCCATCCGGTCCGAGAGCCGCCCGGTCACCGGCTGCGAGAAGCTGTTGAGGAAGCCGAAAAGCGAGAGGACGAGACCGATGAGCAGGGGCTCCGTCACCGTGACCGACGCCGCGCCCACCCCGACCTCGGTGCCGAGGAGCGCGTCGACGTCGATCAGGTCGCTCGCGATGTACAGCGGGAGCACGACGATGAGGAAGGAGTTACCGGCGGCCCCGACCATCCGAGCGAGCGCGAGCACGATGACTCGCCGGTCCGTGTCGGCGACGCCGGAGACGAGTCCCATCTGTCCGGACTTCGGTCGGGAATATAAAGGCGCTTGCGAACGGCGGGAGTCGTTCCGGTTCCGAGGCGGTCCCTACGTCCCGGCCATCGGCGGGTGACCGAGCTCGATCCCGCGTATCTCGAAGCGCGCCCCCCCGACACTACTCTGTCCGGGCTCGAAGAGCACGTCCGCGACCTCCTCCGGGATCCCCGGGCCGTCGTCGTCGGCGTAGAAGCCGTCCTCGAGGTCGCCGACGCGGATCGTCACGTTCGGACCGCCGTGGTCCACCGCGTTCCGCACGAGGTTCTCGAAGAGGTTCCGGAGCCGGTCCGGGTCGGCCAACACCTCCCGATCGGTGTCGATCGCGAGCTCGGCGGCCGCGGTGTCGACCGTCTCCCAGCCGTCCGCGGCGACGGCCGCCAGAGGGACCGCCTCCGGGTCGCCGACGGTCTCGCCCTCGCGGGCGAGCGTGAGAGCGTGTTCGACGATGGACTCGATCCGGTCCAGCGCGTCGGCGGCGGCGGCGAGGTGCTCGGCGTCCCCTTCGGCCGTCGTCTGCGCGAGGTCGACGCGCCCCTGCGCCACGTTGAGCGGGTTTCGGAGGTCGTGCGAGACGATGCTCGCGAAGGCGTCGAGCCGCTCGTTCTGCCGTTCGAGCGCCGCCTCGCGCTCCTTGAACGCGGTGATGTCCTCGTGGAAACCGACCCACTCGGTGACCCGGCCGTCCGCGTCGCGGAGCGGCGCGACGCTGACGCGGTTCCAGAACTCGGTCCCGTCCTTCCCAGCTCGGCGCTGGTCGGCGCCTCCGCGTCGACCGCCCGCCGGAGCTCGGCGACGGGCTCCGCCTCGGTGTCTGGGCCCTGCAGGAACCGACAGTTGACGCCGATCGACTCCTCGCGGTCGTATCCCGTCATCTCGACGAACCGGTCGTTGACGTGCACCATCGGGTTGTCCGGGCGATCGGGGTCGGTGATCGCGATGCCGACGGGCGCCTCGTCGAGCGCGCGCGTCTTCGTCTCTAGCTCCTCGCGTCGCTGGATCTCGGCCGAGACGTCGCGCAGGATGCCGACGCTCCCGTCGAAGGAGTCGCCCTCGTACGGCAGCGCGGCCATGTGGTCCCGACAGGGTATCGGATCGCCCTCCTCGGGGACGATGTCCACGCCGAACCGCTGGACGTCCGGCCCGGTGCTCGAGAGGATCGTGCCGAGCCGGTTCTCCGCCTCCGCAACCGCCGCGTCGCCCTTGATCAGGCCCGGCTCGCTGCCGACGATCTCCTCGCGGTCGTAGCCGGTCAGCTCCGCGAACGGCTCGTTGACGAACCGGAACGTCCCGGTCTCGTCGACGACGTACACGGGGTAGCCGAGCGCCTCGATGACCGTCGAGTAGCGGTCGGCGATCTCTCGGGTCCGATGCTCATCGACCGCCTGCCGGATGCGGTTCGCCAGCCGGCGGAGCCGCTCCGGACCGCCCTTCTGGAAGTAGCCGGTGACGCCCGCGTTGAGCGCCCGACTCGCGATCTCCTCGCTCCCCTTCCCGGTGTACAGCACGAAGGGGATCGAGCGGCCGGTCTCGCGGAGCCGCTAGAAGAACTCCAGCCCGTTCGTGCCGGGCGTGTCGTAGTCGCTGACGATGCAGTCGAACCGCTCGTCGTCGGGTTCGTTGAGTTCGTCGAGCGCGGTCGACGGCGCCGTGACGCTCGTCACCGCGACGTCGTCCAGCTCGCGTTCGAGATACGCCTCCGTGAGATCCAGGACGGAGGGGTCGTCGTCGACGTGTAACACGTCGATCCGGTCGGGCATACCAGCCGGTACGCGGGCGCTTATTAAACGATCGACCCGGGTATCAGAACTGAGCATTAGGCGGGCGGCGCGACGGGGGGATATTCGGTGACCGCGCGAGCGACCGGTTCCACTGCCGCCGCGCGTGGCTGATTCTTAAGGTGACGCGGCGCGGAGCCTCGGGCGATGGCGGGCGGCACGCTCCCCGGAACGGCGGCCGACGAGGCGGACGGGAGCGACCGCGTCGTGTTCCACGTGGACATGGACTGCTTTTACGCCTCCTGCGAGCGGCTCCGTCGCCCCGAGCTCGCGGGCGAACCCGTGGTCGTCGGCATGGGGTACGAGGCGGGCGAGTCGATCGGTGCGGTGGCGACCGCGAGCTACGAGGCCCGCGCGTTCGGCGTCGAGAGCGCGATGCCGATCTCCGAGGCGCTCGACCTCCTCCCCCGCCGAGCGAACGCCGACCCCGACGACCCGGACGCGCCCGACCCCGAGGAGACCGGTCGGTACCTCCCCGTCGACCTCGACTTTTACAAGGAGGTCGCGGGCGACGTGAAGGCCGTCCTCCGGGACTGCGCCGACGTGATCCGCGAGGTGAGCGTCGACGAGGCGTACCTCGACGTCTCCGACCGGACCGCGTGGGACGTCGCCGAGGGGGAGAGCGCCGCCGCCGGCCCCGCCGAGGCGCGGACGCTCGCGGAGGGGTACGCCCGGCACGTCAAACAGCGCATCGAGCGGGAGGCCGGCGTCCCCGCGAGCGTGGGCGTGGCGCCGAACATGTCGACCGCGAAGGTCGCCAGCGACGCCGACAAGCCCGACGGGCTCGTGGTCGTCCCGCCCGGCGCGGTCGAGTCGTTCCTCGCGCCGCTGTCGACCGCCGAGATCCACGGCGTCGGCCCCGTCACGGAGCGCACGCTCGCCGAGATGGAGATCGAGACCGCCGCGGACCTCGCCGCGGCCGACCCCGACCGACTCGCGGACGAGTTGGGCGAGCGCGGCCCGGAGCTCCGCCGGCGCGCCCGCGGCGACGACGACAGGGAGGTGACGCCGACGGGCCTCCCGAAGAGCCTCTCGCGGGAGTCGTCGCTGTCGCCGACGGCGGACGAGGAGACGAAGCGCGAGACGGTGGCGGCGCTTTCGGCGGACGTGGCCCGGCGGGCCCGCGAGCGGGGCTGTCTCTACCGCACCATCGGGATCAAGGCGGTCGAGCCCCCCTACGACGTCAACACCCGAGCGCGGAGCCTCCCGGGCCCCGTGGACGACCCGGAGCTCGTGGAGTCCGTCGCGTTCGACCTCCTCGCTGAGTTCGCCGACGACCGCGTCCGCAAGCTCGGCGTGCGCGTCTCGAACCTCGACTTCGCCGAGAGCGACCAGGCGACCCTCGGCGGGTTCGAGCCGGGCGGAGACGGCGGCGGGGCGGGGGACGACGCGGGCGACGGGAGGCCGAGCGCGCGCGCCCCCCGGACCCGGTCGGTCGCCACCGACGGCGACGGCGGCAAGCTCACCGACTGGGTCGGCGGGGAGCCGACCGAGGTCGACGAGGAGGAGGCGGGAGAGCGAGGGACGAGCGAGCCCGGCGACGGGCAGGCGTCGCTCGGCGACTGGGCGTGAGGAGCGGGGTTCGAGGCCGCGAGCGTGTCTACTCGGAGCCGCGAGTACGCCGGCCCGGAACCGCGAGTACGCCGGCCCGGACCCGCGAGCACGCCGGGTCGAACCACGGGGGCGGCGCCGGCCGAGTCCGGGGATTTAGGTGCCCGAGCGCCGACCCGGAGACATGGACGATCTGGCGTGGGAGACGCTCGACACCGGCATCGACTACCGCTGCCCCGGCTTCGACGTGCGGCGCGACGAGGTGCGCTTCCCGGACGGCGACACCGACGGGTTCCACTACGTCGACGAGCCGCCGGCGGTCGTGGTACTCCCGTTCACCCCCGACGGCGACGTGGTGGTCATCGACGAGTGGCGCCAGGCGGTCGGCCGCGTCAACCGGGGGCTCCCCGCCGGGACGGTCGAGGAGGGTGACGCCGACGACCTGGAACGGGCTGCCGCCCGCGAGCTCGCCGAGGAGACGGGGTACGAGGCCGACAGGTTCGAGCGCCTGACGACGGTGGAGCCGACGAACGGGATGGCGAACGCGGTCCACCACCACTTCCTCGCGACGGGCTGTGAGCCCACGGCGGAGCGCGACCTCGATCACAACGAGTCGATCGCGGTCGAGACGGTGCCGTACGACGACCTGCTCGCGGCCGTCGTCGACGAGGGGCTCCGCGACGGGCGCGCCGTGACCGCCGTGCTGTGGTACGAGCTGTTGCACCGCTGAGCCGGATCCGTCTCGGATCGCGAGCACGTGAGACGAACAGCCCTATTATGCGTCGGCCCGTACCTAGGGTAATGCCAGACACCCCGAGCGACGACGCACACCGGCGAGAGCCGGACACCCCCGACCGCGGCGATCCCGGCGCTCCCGACGGCGGCGAGCCGGCCGACGGCGCGACCGGCGACGGGTCGACCACTGTCGACGGCACCGCGTCGGCGGGCGACTCGGGCGGGCGCGGCGTCGCGATCGCGCTCGTCTCGGCCCTCCTCCTGGGACTGCTCGGCCCGGCGATCGCCCTCTTGGGCGGGGGCGTGGTGCTCGGGATCAACATCGTGGCCGGCGGGCTGCCGCTCGCCGCGAACCTCGTGCTCACGCTCGTCTTGGGCCAGTACGTCGCGTTCGGCGGGCTGGCGATCGCCTATCTGACGTGGCGCGGGCTCGACCGAGCCGGGACCGTCGCGTACCTCGGCGTGCGGCGTCCGAGCCTGAAGGAGATCGGTCTGATCGTCGGGGGCTGGGCCCTCATTCTGGTCGCGATCATCGTCGTCTCGTTCGTCGTCCAGCTGCTCGGGACCGAGACCGCCTCCAACCAGAGCGCGGAGCTGGCGATGCAGAACCCCGCGATCATCCCCCTGCTCATCGCGGCGTCGTTCCTCGTCATCGGGCCCTCCGAGGAGATCCTGTACCGGGGGGTCGTGCAGGGGCGGCTCCGTGAGTCGCTGTCGCCGGTGCCGGCGATCCTGATCGCCTCCGCGATCTTCGCGGCGGTCCACGTGATAGCGCTGACCGGCGGCGCCTCCGCGCGGTTCACCACCATCGCCATCCTCTTCCTGCCGAGTATCGTCTTCGGCGCGGTGTACGAGTACACCGAGAACCTCGTCGTCCCGGCGCTGCTCCACGGCCTCCACAACGCCGTCATCTTCACCATCCTGTACGTCTCGATCGCCTACGGCGACCGGATCCAGGAGATGGCCGGAGACAGCGCGGTGCTCCTTCCTATTTAAAAAGACGAGCGACAGCGGGCGTTTCGGACCGCCGACGGCGACGTGGTGTGTATAAACGACCGGCAGTGCGGTGGCGCGTGCCGGTGAGCGGCCCCGAGGGCCGCGAGCCGCCCGTGCGAGGGAGTCAGTCGCCCGAAGCACCGCGGAGGGCGACTGACGAGGCTGGGGAGGCGCGAGGTGCGGTTGCTGTGCTGTCGGGAGGGACTCAAAGGGCAGCCGCGAGGAGGACGCAGGCGTTCACGAGAGCAGAGCTCTCGTGAGCCGATCAGAACGCGGAGCGTTCTGATGACGACGCAAGCACCGCAGAGAGCGAACGGAACGAGCGACTGAGGTGCGTGGTTCGAGAGAGCGGAGCTCTCTCGTCATCGCCGGAAATCGGAGATTTCCGGCTAGCAGTCAGAACGCAAAGCGTTCTGACGACGTCACGAGACGCCTTCGGTGTCCCGAACGACAGCGAGAGTGCGTCCTCCTCGCGGCTGGGGCTTTGGCGGTGCTCTCCGTGGAATCACCGGCAACCGCTTATTCCCGAGCGGCTGGGGCTTTGGCGGTGTTCACCATGCCGCAATCGACGACTCAGTTTGTAGATAGTCGAACTCTCATACCTGCGACTACCGAGTACGAAAGCGGACTGAGGGGAGTAAGCCCCCTTCGGTTCGTCCCGACATTCGGCTAAGCGTCCGCGCCGTGGCCGGACTACCTTGTGGCGCGGACTTGCACCGGCGAGGATTCGCCGTTCCATCCGTTCCCGCCCGTCGGCTCTCGACGGGTTACCTCCCTTCCCTTGCGGGTCGGTTCGCGCGTTCGCGGGTGACCCCGCGAACGCCGCCGGTCGCCGAAGCGACCGAGCGCGTCTCATCGATCGGGGCGGGGGGTATCGTTTCTGTTCCAGAGCCAGCCGTCTCCGACTCCGGGCGTGTGCCCGGTCGCCTGTCCGGCCGGTGGGGGGACTTTCCTCATGCCAGAGGCACGGGAGTCGGGCTCCCTCTGTCCGGTTCCACGTAGTCCGCGGCCGCGAATAAGCGATCCGGTCGGGGCGGAGTCCCAGATAACGACCCGAGTAATCGCGGCTTAATCCGTCCGACACACGTGGTCGCGTTCCGACCGCGTTCGCGGCCCGATCCGCCGCACGAACGGGAGAAAACGGAGACGCGAAACGATGGATCCGTGCGACTCGTTCGCAAGGGAAGCGTTCAAGTCCACAGCAACGTAATGGATGTACATGTCCGAGGCTCAGACCGTTCAGCTGTCGTACGACGACGGTGCACGAGCGGTCGAACTCGCGCGGGAGGCGGTCGAGTCGTTCGTTCGACACGGACAACGTGAACAACCCGGCAGCATGCGCGAGGCGTTCTACGCCCGCACCGGGGCGTTCGTTCGACTGGAATCCACGAGGGGCCGCGGCCGACTCCGCGGCTGCGCCGGCGCGTGGGAGACGTCCGACCAGCTCGGCCACGCCATCGTCGAGGCCGCGATCAAGGCCGCCTCCGGCGACTCCTGCGGCTCGGAGGTCGAGCCCAAGGAGCTCGACAACATCACCGTCTCCGTGTTCATCGTCTCGAACACGGTGCTCACCAACGACCCCCTCGCCGATCTGAAGATCGGCACTCACGGCGTCGCCGTCGACGGCGGCAACTCCCACGGCTGGCTCTACCCGACGGTCCCCGTCGAGAACGGCTGGTCCGGCGCCGAGTTCCTCTCGCGCGCCTGCCGGAAGGCGAAGCTCGCCCCGAACGCCTGGGAGGACGACGAGACGATGGTGACGCTCATCGAGGGACAGGTGTTCCGAGAGCGCGCCGACGGCGGCGCCGTCGAAGAGCTGTAGCGGCGACCCCGCGCGTTCGTTCTCTTATTGGTCGTCCGTCCCGTTATCAGTCGTCCGTCCCGTAGCCGACCGCCTCCGCGTCCGCGAGCGCCCGCTCCGCAGCGGCCGCGAGGTCGACCGCGTCGTCGGCGACCACCTCCCCGTCGCGGATCACCGGCTCCATGAGCGATTCGGCGTTCTCGGGACCCGAGCGGTCCGCGATCCCGACCGCGTGCGCGCCGTCCGCGGTGCGGTAGACGGCCTTCGCGCCCGAGAGCTTGCCGCGCTTCGCGGCCGGCTCGCCCGCGACGGTGACGAGGTCGAGCGCGAAGTCCACGGGGTCGGCGTTGGAGACGTACCCGCCCACGCCGAACCCGTCGGCGACGTCGCGCAGCTCGCGGAGGTCGTCGGGGCCGAGCCCGCCGGAGACGTACACGTCGACGTCCTCGTGGCCGCGGGCGGCGAGCTCCCACCCGACCTCCCGGACGATGTGCCGGAAGTCGCCGCGGCGCGAGCCGGTGGTGTCGAGCCGGACGCCGTCCAGGCGGTCGCCGAGGGCCTCGGCCGCGCGGAGCGTCTCGTCGACCTCGTCGGAGTAGGTGTCACAGAGGGCGATCCGCGGCACCGCCTCGTCCGCGGCCTCGTCGAAGGCGCGCCACGCGGCCTCCTGCTCGCCGCGGCCGAAGCAGATCGAGAGGGCGTGCGGCATCGTCCCCGACGCCTCACGGCCGATCAGGTCGCCGGCGGCGACGTGCGAGAACCCGTCGAATCCGCCCACCAGCGCGGAGCGCTCCACCGCCGCCGCCATCGACGGGTGGACGTGGCGGGCGCCGAACGAGAGCACCTGCGAGTCCGGCGCCGCGACCCGGCAGTCGAGCGCGGCCGTCGCCATCCCGGAGGCGTGCGAGAGGAACCCCAGGAGCGACGTTTCCAGCCGTGCGAACGCCAGGTACGGCCCCTCGATTCGCATCACCGGTCCGCCGTCGAACAGCCGTCCCTCTGGGATCGCGTCGACGTCGACGTCGCGACCCTCCAAGAGGGCGAGCGCGTCCTTCAGCCCCGCGAACAGTTCGAAGTCGCCGTCGGGGAACTGGTCGGCGGTCACCTCGGCGACGACGCGCGGGTTCCGGCCGGCGTGCGCCAGCGCGTCCTCGGTCCGCTCGAAGTAGGCGTCCGTCGCCCGGCCGTCGCGGATCGCGGCCGCGTCGACGATGTCGAACTCGGTCATACAGGGAGTACGCCGGCGCGGGAGCAAAAGCGGTCCGGGTCTCGCACCTGCACCGCGTCACGGCGGGAGCACTGGCCGGCTCCGATCCGTCACCGCCTCGGCTGGCGCACTCAGCGTCGCGCCCGTCGAGCGAGCAGCGACACCGCCGCGACCAGTCCGAGGACCCCGGCGACGGCACCGAATCCGGGGACCTCGTCGTCGGTCGAGGCGTCCGGGCCGGACGAGCCGTCGGCGTCGTCGCCGTCCGAGCCGGTGTCGGTCCCGTCGGCGTCGTCCGAGTCGGTGTCGTTCCCGTCGCCGGCACCCTCCCCGTCGTCGGTCGCGGGGGGCTCCAAGTCCGCGTCGGGACGCAGTTCGAGGACGCCGGCGGGCTCGGGCGCGTGAACGATAGTCACGGTGGTCCCGTCCCGCACGACGCCGTAGGCGCCGGGGAAGTCGCCGTCCTCGATCTCGTACACCCGCCCCTCCTCGTACTCGGCGTCGCCGTGGGCGGTCAGCATCGTGAGGTACGCCTCGTGGAAGTCCGCGGCGTCGTCGGCGGTCTGCCACTCGGTCACCCAGACGTAGCCGTCGCGGGCGTCGTCGCCCTCGCTGGCGCGGTACGGGTAGAGCTCGTCGCCCGCCCAGCCGTCGGTGGACTCGTGGGCGTAGTTGTAGTTCGCGCGGGTCCGGAGCTCCTCGTCCGGCTGCGTGTGGATCCGGACGTTCGCCCCCGCGCTCGTCTCGGGTTCGAGCACCGGGTAGTCGTACTCGAAGCTCTGGTACCAGAACATGACGAACATCGACGCCTCGCCCGTCGTCTCGGCGCCGTCGACGCCCTGGTCGGGGTACGTCTCCCAGTCGCCGGTCGCCTCGTCCTCGAACGTCACGTTACGGGTCTCGTAGTCGGGGTTCCGGTGGATCACCTCGGCGGTGCTCTCCGGCGGGTTCGTCATCGTCTCGTTGACCGCCTCCCACCCGCCCTCGTCGACGAGCGACTCGACGTAGAGGGCGCCGTCGGAGTACGGCTGGAGCACGGTCTGGAGGATGCCGAAGTTGAAGTCGGCCCCCGATCCGCCGCCCTCGCCGGCGGAGTCGGGCGCGTCGAGGCAGCTCCAGTTGCCCGCACAGCGGGCGTCGTACAGCTCCTCGACGTGGACGGCCTCGCCCTCGACGATCCCGTCGACCGCGAGATCGCCGTCCTGCGTGGCGCCCGCGTAGCGGGGCCGGGTGAGGTCGTGGTACTGGTCCTGCATCGCGTGGACGAGCTCGTGTGCCAGCGTCGAGGGGTCGATCTGCGTCTCCTCGCCCTCGGCGACGACGAGGACGATCCGGTCCTCGGCCGGCGAGTAGAAGCCGGAGACGGCACCGCCGAACACGGCGTCGATCTCGTCGTTCGCGTTCTCGTCCTCGCCCACGACGAACAGCGCCTCCCACACCTCGTCGTTCCAGCGCCGGAACGACTCGTCGGTGGTGTTGTTTCCGCCGGTGGAGTCGTTCATGAACTCCGACCGGCTCACCGTCTCGACCGGCACGTCCTCCCGGAACGGCCGCTCGCGGATGTGTTCGACGCGCGCCATCGTCAGGTGCGTCAGGGCCTCCAGCTCGGACGCGTTGAGCCCGTCGCTCTGGTTGAAGGACAGCTCCTCCTCGTAGTGCGTCCCGTTCCAGCAGCCGACGACCCCGGTGCCGTCGCCCGCCTCGCATTCGGCCGCCGTCGCGCTGGCCGGAGCGTCACCGGGCGTGACGTCCGCCGGAGCGTCGCCGGGCGTGACGTCCGTCGGATCGGCGGCAGCGACCCCGCCGCCGAGCGAGACGAGCAGTATCGCGGCGACGACGACCGAGAGGGTGAGAACGCGTCGCATAGGCTCGATTACGACCGACCGGGTAAGTAGTTTATCCGTCTGGCGGTCGGGCGCCCGGACGGCTTCGCCTTTTTGAGTCGCGACGCCCAACGGTCGCCCATGCCGTACGATCCGACCCAGACCGCGGTGATCGTCGTCGACATGCAGAACGGGTTCTGCCACCCCGACGGCAGCCTCTACGCCGAGCCCAGCGAGGCGGCGATCGGACCGGTGACGGCGCTCGTCGACCGGGCCCGCGATGCCGGTGCGAGCGTCGTCTACACCCGCGACGTCCACCCGCCGGAGCAGTTCGCGGAGACGCACTACTACGACGAGTTCGACCGGTGGGGCGAACACGTCGTCGAGGGGTCGTGGGACGCCGAACTCGTCGGGGAGCTCGACGCGCGTGAGACCGACCACGTCGTCGAGAAGCACACCTACGACGCCTTCTACCGGACCGACCTGGAGGGGTACCTCGACGCGCACGGGGTCGACGACCTGCTGATCTGCGGGACGCTCGCGAACGTCTGCGTCCTCCACACGGCCGGCAGCGCGGGACTCCGCGACTACCGGCCCGTCGTCGTCGAGGACGCGCTGGGCTACATCACCGAGGACCACCGCGAGTACGCCGTCGACCACGCGGACTGGCTGTTCGGCGAGACGACGACCCGGGACGCGGTGGCGTTCGCGGAGGCGTGAGCGTCGGGACGCGGTGTCGTTCGCGAAGGATCCGAGCAGCAGACCGGTCGAGCCGTTATCAGCCCCGTGAATCGGCGTGTAACCCTTTTGAACCCCGACGGGAACGCTGGCGTATGGAACTCTCTCGACGCGGCACGTTCGCCGGAATCGGGGCCGCGTGCGCGGTGGGCGCCGTCGGGTTCGTCGGAGCGACGACGGTGACGGACGGCGACGCCGGCGCGGGCGACGGGGACCCAGTGGACGGCGAGTCGACCGACGACAGCGAGTCGACCGGCGACGACGAGAACGGCGGCCCGGCCGGCGCGGTCGACGCCGACCCGGACGCCCCGTTCGAGGCGCACCTCCGCCGCGACGGCGAGGAGGACCGACGGCTGTTCCGCGCGAGCGACCTCGACGAGGTGGAGGGCGTCTTCGAGGACGGCGGCGAGTACCTCGTGTACGTCGCGCTCACCGACGACGGTGTCGACGCCTTTCAGGAGCGACTGGCCGCGTCCGGGGCGGTCGACGAGCCGGAGCGGTACGTCGCGTCGATGACGCTCGACGGGACCGAGGTCAGGCGCGTCGACCTCGACGAGCCGACGGTGGACGCGCTCACTGACGATGGGTGGGGCGGCGTGTTGACCCTGCCGTTCGACGAGGAGCGGGTCGCGGACTCGGTGTACGAGTCGGTGGCGTCGACCTGACTAGTTAGGAAAATCTGATATATGAGCGGCAGAGTCTCGTCCGGATGGGAGCGATTATGCGTCCGGCGCCCGTAGGTGACCGTATGGGAGTGGGCGACGGCGGCGGGGGGACGGACGGAGACGCGGAGAGCGGTGCCGGCGGTCGACCGTGCCCGCTCTGTGAGACGCCGATGTACCACAGACACTGTAAGTACGTCTGCCCGCAACACGGGGTCGTCTACGACTGCAGCGACACGTTTTACTGATCGATTGGCGCCGCTGTACCCGGGTTTTCGGCGTTTCACGCGGTCTTCTCGTTCCTCGGACTCGCCCGTGATCAACGGGCGACAAAATGAAGCTGACGATGGATGTGCGAACTGTTATGTTCTTGGAGAGCGAGTTTTCGCGTATGATTGGCGACCCGCTCTCGACCCTCCTTACCGACCTGCAGGGGTCACCATGGTAGAGCACACACAGGTTGCCCAGAGCAAGCGCATCCAGCGCCGAACGGGCAAGACCTTCCACGTCGCCACCCGGCTGCTCCCGAAGCGGATCCGCCACGCCACGTACGTGCTGTACGGCTTCTTCCGGATCGCCGACGAGGTCGTCGACGCGGAGGACACCGCCCCGCCGGCCGAACAGCGGGCCGAACTCGACCGGCTGCGACGCGCCGCTCTCGGGGAGAAGCCGACGGACGAACCCGTGTTGCAGGCGTTCGCCGAAGTCAAGGCGGAACACGGGATCGCCGACGAGGACGTCCACTCGTTCGTGGACGCGATGGAGAGCGACATCGACACCGACCGGTACGAGACCTACGACCACCTGGAGGCGTACATGGACGGTTCCGCGGCCGCGGTCGGGCGGATGATGACGGCGATCATGGACCTCGACGACGAGACCGAGGCGGAGGCGCTCCCGCACGCCACCAAGCTCGGCGAGGCGTTCCAGATGACGAACTTCATCCGTGACGTCCGGGAGGACGTCGTCGAGCGGGACCGGATCTACCTCCCCTTAGAGACCCTCCGGCGGCACGGTGTGAGCGAGGAGCAGATCCTCGAGTTAGAGTTCGACGCGAACGTCGCGGTCGCGATCCGCGAGGAGCTCGCCCGGACCGAGCGCCTCTACGAGGAGGGCGTCGCGGGGATCAAGTACCTCCCCGACGACTGCCAGCTCGCGGTGTTGCTCGCGGCGGTGCTGTACGCGGACCACCACCGGCTCATTCGCAATCTGGGATACGACACGGTGTCGACGACGCCGGAGCTCTCCTTCGCCCGCAAGATCTCGCTGCTCGTTCGGACGCGGTGGAAGTGGCAGTGGAACAAGGACCCCGAGGCGGTGTTCCACGAGGTGTGCCGCGGCTTCGACGGGACGCGCGACCACCGCGAACGCGGGCCGCACGGCCCGGGCATCGCCCAGTCGGACTGAGCGTCGGTGTCGGGAGCGCCGTGAACAAGTCCCGATTCGTCGGCCTCGTGCTGCTCGCCTTCGGGCTCGTCTTTCTCTCGTTCGTCGTTCGCGGCACGACCCGTCTCGTCGCCTCCTACGAGCTGGCCGTGGCGCTCTCGGCGCCGATCCTCTTCGCCGCCGCCGGGCTGCTGGCGGTCCTCGTCGTCCTCGCGACGCTCGACGTGACCGGGATCCGGCCGTTGGAGTGATTGACGCTGTTGGGAAGCGGGGAGTCGGGTGGGTTTGACCTGATCACAGTTACCGGGAACAGCAGCGAGCGGTTACCCGAGCGCGTGGCTCGGTATGCATGGTCGGTTAGTTATAAATTAGCGACAGGTCTGCAGTGAACACTCACAAAGCCCCAGCCGCTCGGTTGTAATCCGCTGACTCCAGATCGACGGTGAACACCGCCAAAGCCCCAGCCGCGCTGCCCCTCTGAGTCCCACCCCGCACCGCACCCCACACCTCCCCAGCCTCGTCGCTGGCGGCTCTCGCCGCCAGCGACTCCCTCGCACGCGCTCCTCGTGGCGGCCAGAGGCGGCCACTCGGAGGCGCGCTGGTCGAGAGCGAAGCTCTCGCTTGCAGCCGGCGCTGCGCGCCGGCGACGCCACCGCACCGATTCATAAGTGGTTGTCGCCGTCGCTCGCGGTTATTTAAGTGTCGTATCGCCGGAATCCGGTCGCCGGATCGGGGGGCGCCGCTGAGGTGGACGAAGTCGCAACGCCCTTTTAACCGCGGCTCGGAGGGGATGTATGGACGTACGAACCGTCGCCGACCTCTCGCCGGGCGAGCGGCGAGCCTTCTTCGAGCGCGACGCCGGCGTCGACGCGGTCCGCGACGACGTGAGCGATATCGTCGGCAGAGTGCGCGAGGAGGGCGACGTCGCGCTGCGGCAGTTCGCCGAGGAGTTCGACGGCGTGACCGTCGGCAACATCGACGTCACCGACGACGCCGAGCGCGCGCACGCCGAGCTCGACGACGCGAACGACCCGGTGCTGGACGCGGTTCGCGACGCCGCCGCCAACGTCCGCGAGTTCCACGAGCGCCAGCGCCCGGAGGACTGGCGCGACGAGTTCGGCGGCCGGGAGCTGGGCCGCCGGTTCCGGCCGATCGACCGCGCGGGGGTGTACGTGCCCGGCGGCGCGGCCGCCTACCCCTCCAGCGCGCTGATGGGGGTCATCCCGGCGACGGTCGCGGGCGTCGACCACGTCGCCGTCGCGACGCCCCCGGCCGAGGACCTGAATCCGGTCACGCTCGCGGCGGTCCACGAGGCCGGCGCCGACGCGGTGTACCAGGTCGGCGGGGCGCAGGCGATCGCCGCGCTCGCGTACGGGACGGAGACGGTGACGAGCGCCCAGAAGGTGGTCGGCCCCGGCAACAAGTGGGTCACCGCCGCGAAGGCGGTCGTCCAGGGCGACGTGGAGATCGACTTCCTCGCGGGACCGAGCGAGGTGCTGGTGCTCGCCGACGGGACCGCCGACCCCGCGCTCGTCGCGGCCGACCTCGTCGCGCAGGCCGAACACGACCCGAACGCCTCCGTGGTCGCCGTCACCGCGGACGCCGAGCTCGCAGAGGCGGTCGCCGAGGCGGTGAAGTCGCAGGCGGCCGAGCGCGAGCGCGAGGAGACGATCCGGGCCGCGCTCGACAGCGACGCCTCCGGCGTCCTCCACGCCCGCTCGATGCCGGAGGCGGTGCTGTTCGCCGAGGAGTACGCGGCCGAGCACCTCTCGATCGTCGCCGAGGACGACGAGGCCCTTTTGAATCGGATCACGAACGCGGGCTCCGTGTTCCTCGGACCGTACTCGCCGGTCGCCGCGGGCGACTACGCGACCGGGACGAACCACGTGCTGCCGACGAACGGCGGCGCGAAGCGCTACGGCGGCCTCTCCGTGGACACGTTCCTCCGGTCGTCGACGGTCCAGCGGCTCGACCGCGACGCGCTCGACGACCTCTCCGACACGATCACGGCGCTCGCGGAGGCCGAGGGGCTGGAGGCGCACGCCGAGAGCGTCCGGAAGCGGTTCGAGTAGGGGACGGGCGACCCCGAGGCCGGGTGACCCGAGACCGGATGACCCGTGACCAGATGATCCTCAGGCCGACGCCTCGCCGTCGGACTCGACCTCGCGGTACCACGCCGGGGGGACCGCGACGGTGTCTTCGAGGCGCCCGTACCGGAAGGCGACCCGGACGCGCTCGCCGGTCGGTTCGTGGACGTACGTGGCCGACAGTTCGAGGACGAGTCCGTCGGCCGTGACGAACGCGACGGACCGGAAGTCACGGACCTCGTCGCCGAGCGCACCCGGTTCCCCGGTGACGTCGATCCGGTAGAGCGGGAGCTCCGTGGCGGCCGGTCTGACCGTCGAGTCGCTTCCGTTCAGGAACCGACGGATCGGCTCCTCGGCGACCGCACCGACGAGCGCCGTCGCGTTCGGCGCCTCGGAGGGAGGGACGCGACGCGTCTCGACGCCAGCGGGACCCGCCGCCCGCTCGTAGACGGCGTCGCCGTCGGCGAACACCTCGACGGTCCCGTCGTGGGTCTCGTTCACGATCGACGCGTTCGCGGAGCCGGTGAGCCGGTACCGGGACGGCGACGCGACGGCCAGTTCGACGCCGCCGTCGCCGGCGATCCCCACGCGGCCGCCGGTCGCCGCGTCGAGGTCCGTCGCGCTCGCCGGCCCGGAGGCGACGAGGAGGGCGGAGGCGGACGAGGTGTTCGTCGCGGCGGCGACGTGGGCGTCCGCGAGCGCGTCGGGGTCGTACACGCCGGTCAGGAAGACGCCGGGGGGCGTCCGCGCCGTCGACCCGATCGTTCCCGTGAGCCCGTCCCCGTCGAGCCCGAGCGACGCGTCGTCGAGGGAGGCCGCGCCGCGCTGCGCCGACTCGGCCGTGCCGATCGCGCTCGCGGCCGCGGCGTACTCCCCGTCGGCCGGCGGCGACGGGGCGGTCGGCTCCGGCTCCGCGACCTCGGCGCCGAGGCCGTCGATCCCGGCGAGCCCCCCGGCGGCGAGGACCCCGACGACCCCCAACAGCAGGGATCGACGGCCTCGGCGCCGAGGTCGCGGAGCCGGACCCGACCGCCCCGTCGCCGCCGGCCGACGGGGAGTACGCCGCGGCCGCGAGCGCGATCGGCACGGCCGAGTCGGC
>NZ_JAWOBM010000015.1:0-84494 GCF_046498025.1 Halorubrum sp. | reverse complement strand
CCTTTCTGAGATGTCAAATAAATGTGTTGTTTGTGGTGGTAAAGAATTTTTAACTAAGCATCATGTTGTTCCTTCTTTATATAAAAAGTATTTCCCACTTCAAATAAAGTCTCATAACTTTCATGATGTTCTATCTGTGTGTGTTTCTTGTCATGAAAAATATGAAAGATATGCAGATGAATTAAAACTTGAACTATCATCTAAATATAATGCCCCTATAAACGGAGAAGTTAAAAAGAATAAACTTTTTAGGTATAGTAAGATGGCATCTACTTTATTGAGAGACGATATCAACATACCTAAAGAGAGGATTAATCAGTTGAGAGATGAAATAAAATCTTTTTTTGGTATAAAAAGATTAACTCAAGCCAGGTTAAAATCTATGGTCGGTATCAGACCCACCGTTATTAAGAAAACACACGGTAAAATGGTTATTTCAAAAATAGATAACTTACAAAGTTTTGTAGAGATGTGGAGAGAGGATTTTATAGCACGACGAGGTGCGCTACACGATCTCGCAGGAAGAGTGGCGCGAGGCGACGAGCTGACGGATGTCGAGCGTCTTGGCGTCTGGAACGCGTTTTTTCACGCGTTCACCGCGAGCCAACAAACACTTATAACGGCCGAGACGACTCGGGGTACATGTCCGTCTCCGACCGAACGAGCGGCACGACCGGAATCGTCGGCGGCGCGGCCGCGGGAGCCGCCGCGTACGTCCTCGGGTACCTGTTCGCGTACGTCACGCAGGCGAGCGCCATCGAGGACCAGTTGGCGGGGTTCAACGCCTTCGCCGACCTCTTCGGCGGCGACCCCATCCCGACGTGGCAGGCGGTCGGGTGGGTGTTCTACAACGGACACTTCGTCGACACCCGGGTGCCGTCGCTGGTCGGCGGCTCACAGGTGACGAACCTCATCTCGCAGGCCGACGGCGGGTCGCTCTCGCTGCTGTACGTCGTCCCGCCGGTCCTGCTGGTCGTCGCCGGGCTCGTCGCCGGTCGGGTCGCCGGAGCGACGGAGCCGGTCGACGGCGCGAAGGCCGGGGCGTTCGTCCTCGTCGGGTACCTCCCGCTGGCCGTGCTCGGCGCGTTCCTCTTCCGGTACTCGGTCGGCGACGGGACCGTCGCGCCCGACCTCGTCACGGCCGTCCTCCTCGCCGGCGCGGTGTACCCGGCGGTCTTCGGCGCCGTCGGCGGCGCGGGCGCGACGCTGCTGAGCGACTGAACGAGCGAGCGGGAGGAGCGACGGCCCGGGCGACCGCCCGGAACTCAGTAGCCGTCTCCGGGGTCGAACCGGTCGCCGTACTCCCGGACCGGGTCGACCGGCCGGCCGTCGTCGGTCTCCGGCGCGACGTAGTCGATGAACGCCTCGACGTCGGGTTCGCGGACGCGGACGTCGACGTCGATCTCGCCGAGCTCGTCCGGCTCGCCCACCGCGAAGTTGACTACGCCCTCGAACGCCGCCTGCTTCTTCAAGGAGAAGGAGAACCCGTCGTCGGTACTGTTCCGCAGGAACACCCGGCGGGCCGTGTCGAGGATCTCCTGCTCGTGGAGCACGTCGGAGAAGGCGTCGAGGGTGTGCGCCTCGGCGACGAGGTGGCCGTCCTCGTGGACCAGCTCCGCGTCCGAGAACACGTTCCGCACCGCGTCGGCGACCCGGTCGGTCACCTCCGTATCGTTGACCGGGGCCTCGATCCGCACGTCGATGCTGTAGATCACGCGCCGTCACCTCCGGCGTTCGTGGCCGCGTTCGACTCCGCCCTGTCGCTCGTGGCCGCGTTCGACTCTGCCCTGTCGCTCGTGGCCGCGTTCGACTCCGTCGCGTCGCCCGCTTCTTCGTCGTCCACGACGCCCAGCACCTCCCGGACGCGGGTCCGGAACGCCGCGAGCGTGCCCGTGTTGTCGATCTCGACGTCGGCGCGCTCGAGGGTGTCGCCGAGGCCCAGGTCGATCTCGCGCTCGTCGCGTTCGCGGAGGGCCTCCTGGTCGGAGTCGGAGTCGTCGCGGCCGCGGGCGTCGAGCCGCTCGGCGCGCAGTTCGAAGGGCGCCCGGATCGCCACGAGCGTGAAGTCGTCGCCGAACGCCTCGCGGAAGCGCTCGAGCTCGACGGTGGAGCGCAGGCCGTCGACGAGGACGGCGTCGCGGTCGCTCTCGGCGGCGGCCTCGCGGATCAGCGGGAGGGTCCGCGCCGCGATGGCGTCGTCGCCCTCCTCCTCGCGGAGCGCCTGCGCGATCCGCCCGTGGTGTTCGGCCGGATCGAGCCCGCGGCGGCGGCACTCCGCCCGGATCACGTCGCCCATCACGACGACCGGGATGCCCGCCGCCTCGGCCACGTTCGCCGCCTCCCCCTTTCCGCTCCCGGGGAGGCCGACGGTTCCGATGACGTTCATTGGCGCGGAGTAGTCCCGTGCCGGACTTAGGTCTGCTGTTGCCGACGCCCGTCGGTGCGAACCGTCGGCGTTTTTTATACGCGGGATCGAATTTAGCACGAGGGCACGTAGCTCAGCCAGGATAGAGCGTCGGACTTCTAATCCGATGGTCGTGGGTTCGAATCCCATCGTGCTCGTTCACTCCTTCAGTCGTTCACGAGCACGATGTACTCCCACTCGCTCTCTTCGGTCGCTCGCGGGAGTCCCATCGTGCTCGTCATCTGCGAACGAAGTGAGCAGTGACGATATGGGGATTCGAACCCTATCAGTCGCGCGCAGCGAGCGGTGCGAGCGAGCACGTCTGATTTCGGTTCGAATCCCATCGTGCTCGTTCTCTTTCAGTCGTTAACGAGCGCGGTGTACTCCCACTCGCTCCCTTCGGTCGCTCGCGGGAGCCGGCATGCGTACTTTCCGGTCTTATATCAGCCACGATCGTGGGCGACGGGAGCGCGAACCGGAACGTTCAGTAGGACAGACGGATTCCTCTTTCCCCTCTCAGTCCGCCGCGTTCGGCGTTCCCAGGTACTTCTCGTTGAGCTCGTACTCGCCGTCGTCGTTCTCGATCAGGTACTCGCCGTAGTAGGGGACCCGGTTGGCGACGACCGCCTCGAACGTCTCGGCGATCTCCCCGCGGGTCATCTCGCCCATCGACCGGAGGTCGTCGTTGCGGTTGAGACATCCCTTTAAATACCCCTCGTGGGTGACGCGGACGCGGCCGCAGTTCGCGCAGAAGTCCTCGTTCTCGACGGGGTCGACAATTTCGACCATGCCGCCGTCGTCGTCGCCCACGAAGTACCGCTTGCGGTCGTGCATCTCGCGGTGCTCGACGCGGTGGGAGATGTCCGCGAGCCAGTCGTGGACCCGCCCGATGTCGATGTTCCACTCCGGCTTGCCGGTCAGCTCCGGCATGTACTGGATGAGCTGGAGCTGGAGCCCCTCGTTGTCGGCGACGTGCTCGACCATCTCCTCGACGTACCCCGCCGTGTGCGTGAACACGACCATGTTGAGCTTCACGGGGTCGAGCCCGGCGTCGACGGCGGCCTTAACGCCTTCCAGCACCTGCTCGTAGGCGCCGGACTTCGTCACCTCCGCGAAGTCGTCCGGGTCGAGCGCGTCCTGCGAGACGTTCACTCGGTCGAGTCCGGCCGCCTTGAGGTCCTCGGCGCGCCCGGGGAGGAACGTCCCGTTGGTGGTCATCGACACCTCCATCGAATCGGGCGTGCGCTCGATGATCTCCTCTAAGTCCTGGCGGAGCATCGGCTCGCCGCCCGTGAACTTCACCGAGTCGACGCCGTACCCCTCAACGACCTCCAGGAAGCGGACCACGTCGTCGGCGCTCATCTCGTCTTCGCTCGGCTCCATCGGCCCCCGCGTGTCGCCTAACCCCTCGTTGTGGCAGTAGACGCAGTCGAAGTTACACCGGTCGGTGAGCGAGACGCGCACCCCCGTCACCTCTCGTCCGAAGTCGTCCGCGAGTGGACCGGCCATGCACGAAGGGAGCGTGTGGAATCGCTTAAACATCTGGGTCGATCGTGACGCTACGTAATTGTCCACGGTTACGTCGAACGGACGCGGCATCGGGCGCACGCGGCACCGGCTCCGCTGGCGCTCCGCCCGCTCGAGCGCTTCGCCCGCCGGAGCGCTTCGTCCGCTCGGGCGCTTCGCCCGCCGGAGCGCTTCGTCCGCTCGAGCGCTCCGCCCGCTCAGATATCGACGCGGAGCCCGTCGCTCGCGACCTCGACGTCGCCCTCGAATCCCGCCTCGCGGACGCTCCGGGCCATCTCGCGCTCTCGGCCGCCCGTATGCGGGTAGAGGTGCGACAGGACGAGGACCTCGACGTCGACGCCCGCGAGCGACTCGCCCAACTCCGTGGGGTTCGGGTGGTTCGACACGTCGGTGCCGTCCGGGAACGAGCAGTCGTGGACGAGCACGTCGCTCCCGTCGGCGAACGACGCCATGCCCGCGAACGCCTCGGTGTCGCCCGAGAGCGTGAGCGGGCCGTCCGCGGGGTCGGCGTCCGCGCTCGGCGGCGAGACGCGGTACGCCAGCCCCGCCATCGAGTGGCGGGTCTCGCGGGCGGCGACGTCGAAGCCGGCCGCCGCGAACGGGCGCGCCGCCGACACCTCCCGGACCGCCAGGTCGACCCGGCCGTCGAGGTAGTCGTGCACGTCGAGGAGGCCGTCGACGAGCGACTTGGTGCCCGCCGGGCCGACCACCTCCAGATGCTCCGCCCCCGCCAGCCACCGCGCTTTCAACAGGGGGAGCAGCGCCGCGACGTGGTCGAGGTGGTGGTGCGTCAGGAGGACGGTCGAGACCCCCTCGTAGCCGGTCTCGGTGGCGGCGAGCCGCTGGAGGACGCCGCTGCCGCAGTCGACGAGGAGAGACCGGTCGCCGTCGTCGAGCAGGTAGCCGGCCTGCGCGCGCTCGGGGACGGGCATCGCGCTGCCGGAGCCGAGGACGGTGAGCTCCATCAGCTGCGATCCCCCGTTCCGACAGCGGGCGCCGACGGTTTCCTCCCGGCTCTGGACTCTCGTACTGGTCCCCCTCTCGTTCGAGATCGGTCTTCCGTGCGCCGCATCGTGGATCACCGACGGTGACAGGAGCAATTAAGCGTGTTGTGCCGGCGCGTGCGGCGACGCGCGACCGACACGCGACGATCGGGTCGGTCGGTCACCGCTCCGCGGAACGGTTATGTGGGCCGACCGAAAGAGTCGGAGTATGTCAACGCACGTCGCGGTCGTCGGCGTCTACGGGAGCGCCGGCGTCGCCGTCGCCGAGCGACTCGCGGATGACCCCGACATCGAACTGACGCTGGTCGACGACGGCGACCCGGGCGGGGGCCTCTGTATCCTCCGCGGGTGCATGCCCTCGAAAGAGGTGCTGTCGGCGGCCGAACACCGGTTCGCGGCGCGACACGACGACCGGCTCTCCGGCCCGCTTCCGGACGTCGACCTGGAGGCCGTCGTGGCGCGGAAAGACGAGCACGTCTCGAACTTCGCCGCGCACCGCCGCGCCGCCGTCAACGACCTCGCGGAACGAGACGGAGTCACGTTCCTCCGCGACACCGCGCGGTTCGTCGACGACGGCCGGCTCGCGGTCGGCGACCGGACGCTCGACCCGGACTACGTCGTGATCGCGACCGGGTCGACGCCGAACCTCCCGTCGCTGCCGGGGATCGACGACGTGGAGGCGTCCACGAGCGCGGACGTGCTCGACGCGACCGCGTTCGGCGACTCGGGCGTCGTCATGGGATTCGGGTACATCGGCATGGAGCTGGTGCCGTACCTCAGCGAGGCGGCCGGCATGGACCTCACGGTGATCGAGCACGACGCCAGACCGCTCGACGAGGCCGACGACCCCTTCGGCGACGCGCTGCTCGAGCACTACCGAGACGCGTTCGATATCGACGTGCTCACCCGCACGACGGAGCGGCGGGTCGAGCCGACCGACGACGGCGGCGTCAGGCTCCACGTCGACCGCGACGGCGAGGAGACGGCGATCGAGGCCGACCGGCTGTTCGCGTTCACCGGCCGTCGCCCGACGCTCGACCGGCTCGGACTCGAGGAGACGCGCCTCGATCCGGGCCGAGGGTGGGTCGACGACGCGATGCAGGCCCGCGACGACGACCGCGTCTTCGTCGTCGGCGACGCCAACCGGAAGGAGCCGATCCTCCACGTGGCCAAGGAGCAGGGAGCGACGGCGGCCGAGAACGTTCTGCGGCACCGCGACGGCGACGCGCTCGTCGACTACGAGAACGTCCACCACCACGTCGTGTTCTCCGGGCTCGGCGTCCTCCCGTTCGCCCGCGTCGGTCACTCGGCGGCGTCGGCCGAGGCGGTCGGCGTCGACCACCGCGTCGTCACCCGAGAGGCGGCCAGCGACGGTGTATTTAAGACGAAGAACGTCCCGGAGGGGCTCGCCCGACTCGTCGTCGGTACCGACGGGACGATCCTCGGGTACCAGGGGCTCCACTACCACGCCGACGCGATGGCGAAGACGATGCAGATACTCGTCGAGACGGGGACGGACGTCAGGGACGTGCCCGACCGCGCGTATCACCCCACTACGCCGGAGATCCTCGACGGCCTCTTTCGGGAGGCGGTCGCGGCTATCGGAGAGTAGCGTCCGTCCTCCCGGTTTCCCGACAGTCCCGCGACCGTGAATAAGAGCTTTTGCCCGCTGCGTGCACTCGTGCTATATGACAACGAACGACGAGGAAGGGGGAGACGACGGGGACGAGGGAGACGAAGAGCACGTCTGCGAGGCCTGTGGAAAGGCGTTCGAGACCGAAGCGGCGCTGAAACGACACGTGCACGACGTGGGACTGGTCCACTGATCCGCGGCCGGTGACCGTCGATCGCCCGCGGTCGGTGGCCGTCGATCGCCCGCGGTCGGTGGCCGTCGATCGCCCGCGGCCGCCGAGCGAGCGATTCGGAAGGCGTCGATCACAGTTATATAGCGATGTGGTGCCCTCCCGTCCGCGGCGGCGGTCCCGCCGCGCCCCGACGGAACGCCGGACGGCTCACTTGATGAGGAACACCGGCACGGTCGCGTCGTCGGCGACGCGGTCGGAGACGCTGCCGAGCGACCGGATCCGCTCGCGGGGGGACTTCCCCTCCGGACTCATCACGATCGCGTCGATCCCGCGCTCGTCGGCGTACGAGACGATCTCCGTGTCCGGCGTCCCCCGCACGACGTGCGTCTCCACGTCGAGCCCCGCGTCCTCGGCGCGGTCGGCGACCGCGGCGACCGCCTCCTCGCCCTGCGTCTGCAAGTCCTCGACGATCTCGTCGTGGAGGTCGCCGGAGTTCGCGGTCGCGATCCGTCGGTCGACGACGTACAGCGCGTGGACGGTCGCGTCGTGGTCGCTCGCCAGTCGCAGGGCGTGATCGAGCGCGCGGTCGACCGCCTCGCTTCCGTCGGTCGGCACCAGGATATGGTCGTACATACGCGTCGGTTCGACGGGCGGCGCATTAACGATGGGGCCTCGCACTCGGGGGCTGGAAACGCGGGCGGCGAACCGCAACGCGCCGGCCGGTGCTCACTCCGCGCGCCACTCGCCGCCGATCTCGTGGCGCCGCATCGACTCCGCCTCCCCGTCGCGGAAGACGCTCACGCGCCCCGTCTCCTCGCTGAGGGTCACCGTCGCCACGACCTCCGGCCGGACCGAGGTCTCGATCGCGCTCATGTGCCGCGAGCCCATCCACGGCTCGTAGCTCACGTCGTCGACGAGTTCGGACTCCCCGCTCCGGGTGCCCAGGTCGCGGAACCGGACCATCTGCTCCTCTATCTCTCCGTCGACCGAGACGACGATACCGCCGTCCTGCCCGACGCTCACCGGGCCGACGGCGCTGATGAACGCCTCCTCGTCGAACACCGTCGTGCAACTCTCGCGGGGCCACCGGTTGTCGCCCATCGGGTCGGCGTACGCGCCGAAGTCGCGGTCGGCGACGACCGCGAAGTACAGCCCCGGTCCCTTGACGTGCGGCTCCTCCCACCCGTCGAACTCGACGCTGACGTGTTCGGCGCAGTACGTCAGCCGATCGACGACCTCCCGGACGCGCTCGTGGGTGCCGTACTCGATCGCCAGCCGACTCATTCCCCCGCCCCGACGTGCCGTCCGCGACTCTCCTGAACGCTCATGTCTCCGAGAAGGTGACGACCGTATATAAGAGATACCGAGTCGGGGCGACGGAGCGCGGATCGCCGCACTTCGCGTCGGTCGCGGTGTCTCGCCCCCACGGCACGAACAGCTCCGCGCCGGCCGCGGCGTCTTACCCCCACGGCGTGAACAGCCCCGCGTCGAACCGGTCCGCGCGGAGGAGGCCGACGCCGAACGCGGCGGCGACGGCGACAGGCAGGAGGTTGCCGTACCAGAGGTTGATCCCGCCCCAGAGGATCACGAAGCTCACCATGTCGTCGAGCATGAACTCGCAGTCGCGCAGCCGGTCGCGCAGCGTCGTCCCCGCGAACGCCCGGTCGAGCGTGACGACCGCGACCGTCGCCGACAGGACCCACCCGGCGTAGTTCGAGAGCGGGACGCCGTAGAAGCTCCCGCCGCCGAAGCTCCAGAAGCCGAGCGAGACCGCGCCGGGGTCGAGGACCACGTCCATGGCGACGACCGCGGCGATCACCGACGCCAGCCGGAGCCAGCCGTTCGACGCCCGCGATCCCAAGAGCAGGAGACACAGCAGGTACGCGTTGACCACCAGCGGGATGAAAAAGACCGGGAGCGCGACCGGCACGCCGCTGAGCATCGGCCCGAGGTCCACGGTGTACTCGAAGCTGCCGTACGGCCACCCCGTGGCGACGCCGATCAGCTCGATTACGTAGGTGTACGCGATCAGGACGCCGATCCACCCGAGCGCGCGCCGGTCGAGCGCGGGCAACACGCCGACGACGAGCGGCGAGCGCATCACCAGCACGCCGAACAGGACGAACCACGGGTGGAAGGCGAACGGCTCCGGCACCCACCCCTCCGCGCTGCCGACCAAGGCGAGCGCGCCGACCAGCGGGAACAGCACGGCGATGGTGAACCGGTTCTCGCGGACGGTCCGGTCGAGCAGTGCCTCCGCCCCGCGGCGGGTGTCGGGGAGCCGCGCGCGGAGCTCACTCGCGCCGGCGGCAACCGACTCGGGGGACTCGTCGCTCACGCGAGCACCTCCGTGACCGGGTAGACGCGCCAGAGGCCCCCCATCGCCAGGAGGGTGCCGACGGCGGTGTTCAGCGCCGGGAACCACCAGTACGCGCGGTCGACCGACACCGACGACGCGGCGACCCACGCGACGAAGACCGGGTACACGCCGAGCAGCGCGCCGAGCCGGAGGTCGACCGCGGCGAACGCGGCCGCGGCGGCGGCCCAGCACGCGAGACAGTAGGCGTACGTCCGCCTCTCACCGAGCAGCGTCGCCGTCGTTCGGATCCCGGCGGCGCGGTCCGGTTCGATGTCCGGGATCGCGGAGAACGTGTGCATCCCCATCGTCCAGAGCCACGCGCCCGCCAGCGCCGCGAGCGGCGGGTGGACCCCCGCGACCGTGGCGTACGCGGCCGCGCCGGGGAGCACGTAGAGGCCGTTCGAGGCGGAGTCGAGGAACGGCGTCGTCTTGAACCGCACCGGCGGCGCGCTGTACCCGACCGACAGCAGGAGGAACCCGGCGAGGTACGGCCACGCGACCCGCGGCGTGATCGCGAACGTGGCGAGCCCCGCGAGCGCCGACGCGAACACCGCGACGGCGACGAGGCGGCTCCCGCGCCAGCGCGCCTCGCGGTCCTCCTTCTTGGGGTTCAGCTCGTCGATGTCAGCGTCGAACGCGTCGTTGACGCCGTAGAGGAAGACGTTCGCGGGCACGAGGAAGTACGCCGCCAGCGCGACGGTCGTCGGCGTGAACAGCCCGCCCACGTCGGCGATGCCGTACGTGACGCCGACGGCGACGGGCCCGGCGAGGTACAGCCAGAACCGCGGCCGCGACAGCACCAGCAGGTACCGGAGGTCCCCGGCGATCGACCGTCGGTCGGCGTCGGTCGCTGTGTCGGTCACGGCGTCGTTCACGTCGTTTTCGAGACCGTCTCGGCCGTCAGCTGTCCGCTGATGAGACACATCGGGACGCCGATGCCGGGCGTCGTCGTCGACCCCGTGAAGTAGAGCCCGTCGACCGCGTCGGAGGCGTGGGACGGTCGGAGCAGCGAGGTCTGCCGCAGCGTGTGCGCCAGCCCGAGCGCGCTCCCCTGATAGCTGTTGTACCGGTCGGCGAAGTCGTCGACGCAGAAGGACTCCTCGAAGACGATTCGGTCGCGGAGCTCCGTGTCGGTGTTCTCGGCGATGTCGTCCAACACGAGGTCGCGGAACGACTCGCGGAGCTCGGGGGTATCCTCCAGTCCGGGCGCAATCGGGACCAGCGCGAAGAGGTTGCTGTGGCCCTCCGGCGCCACCGTGTCGTCGGTCTCCGAGGGGACACAGAGGTAGTACGCGGGGTCGTCGGGCCACGACGGGTCGTCGAAGATCTGCTCGAAGTGCCCCTCCCAGGCCGTCGGCAGCACCAGCGTGTGGTGTTCGAGGTCCGGCACGTCGCCCTCGACGCCGAGGTACAGCAGGAACGCCGACGGGGCGTACGTCCGCGACTCCCAGTACTCCTCCGTGTACTGCCGCTTGCGCGGCGGGAGCAGCTCCTGTTCGGTGTGCGCGTAGTCGGCGTCGGAGACGACCAGGTCCGCGAGGTAGCGCTCGCCGTCGACGGTGTCGACCGCGAACCCGCCCCGGCGTCCCTCGATCCTCGTCACCTCAGCGTCGGTGACGTACTCGACGCCGAGGTCGGCGCCGAGCTCGACGATCCCGTCGACGACGGCGCCGATACCGCCCTCGGGGTAGTAGACGCCCATGTTGTAGTCCACGTGGCTCATCAGGTTGTACAGCGCCGGCGTGTTGTACGGCGAGCCGCCGAGGAACACGAGGGTGTACTGCATCAGCTGCTGGAGCTTCGGGTGGTCGAAGTAGTCCTCCACGTGCCCCTGCATCTTGCCCAGGAGCGAGAGTCCCCACGAGTACCTGAGCACGTCTTTGTCGACGTAGTCGCGCAGCCGCGGGCGGTCCTCGTACACGAAGTGCTCCATGCCGATGTTGTACGTCCGTTCCGACTCGTCGAGGTACGCCTCGAACGCCTCGCCCGCGCCGGGCTCGTACTCCTCGAACAACTGCTTGTTCGCCTCGCGGTCCGGCAGCACGTCGACCTTGTCGCCGTCTTTCCAGAACACGCGGTAGTGCGGGTCGAGGCGCTCCAGCTCGTAGAACTCGTCCGGCGACCGGCCGAAGTGACCGAAGAAGCGCTCGAACACGTCCGGCATCAGGTACCACGAGGGGCCCATGTCGAACCGGAAGCCGTCGGCCTCCAGCCGACTGGCGCGTCCCCCGAGCTGTTCGTTCTTCTCCAAGAGGGTCACGTCCGCGCCGGCGTCCGCGAGGTAACACGCTGTCGAGAGGCCGCCGAATCCGCCGCCGATAACGACGACGGACTCGCCGGCCACGGCGTCGATGTCCGGGGCCACGTCCATGTGAGATCGTAGGGGCGGCGGCGGTATAAATACCGGGAAGACGGGGCGGGGCGGCCCCGACGCGAACCGCGGACGCGCTCGATCCGACGCGGGGAGTGGGTACGCCTAAGTCGCGGACGCCCCTACCGATCCCCACATGGATCCGACGGTCGCGATCACCGGCGCAACGAGCGGAATCGGGCGGGCGGTGGCGGAGGCGTTCGTCGACGAGGGGGCGTTCGTCGCCGTCTCCGGGCGCGACGGCGACGCCGTCGATCGAACCGTCGCGGAGCTGAACGGCGGAGCGGCCGACGGGGGTGACGCCGAGGGAGCCGACGGCGACGGAGGGGACTCGGTCGCGGGGACCGCCTGGGGCGCGCGCGTCGACGTCCGCGACGAGTTCGACCTCGAGCGCTTCTTCCAGCGGGCCGCCCGCGAGGGCGGGCCGATCGACGTCCTGTTCGCGAACGCCGCCGTCTTCCACGGCGCGCCGGGGGAGCGCCCGACGGACGAGGTCAGCTACGCCGACTACGACGATACCATGCGCACCAACGCCCGGGGCGCCTTCGCGACTATCGCCGAGGCGGTCCCGCACCTCGCGGACGACGCGCGGGTGATCGTCCCGTCCGGCTCGGTCGCGCACGAGTCGAAGGCCGGGATGGGCGCGTACGCGGTCTCGAAGGCCGCGGCCGAGGCGGTCGCGCGCGGGTTCGCCGCCGACCTCGACGCGACGGTCGGCGTCGTCGACCCGGGGCTCGTCGCGACCGACCTCACCGGGATGGAGCGCGCCCGCGACCCCGAGAGCGTCGCACCGCTGTTCGTGTGGGCGGCCACCGAGGCGCCCGCCGACGAACTGAACGGCGAGCGATTGGGCCTGCGCGAGTGGAAGTCGGCGACGCGATAGGACGCGATCGAGTTTGGATCGACTGCGAAGAGGTCTAAAGCCCCAGCCGCTCGGCTATACCTCGTTGACATCGAATCCGGGGCGAACGTCTCCAAAGTCCCACCCCGCACAGCACCGCACCTCACGCCTCCCCAGCCTCGCGGTTCGCGCTCTTCGAGCGCTCACCGCGTCCAGCGAGAATCGGAGATTCTCTGGCAGCCGGCGCTACGCGCCGGCGACCTCGCGCGGGCGGTTCACGGCCCTACGGGCCGCTCACCGGCACGCGCCCCCGCATCGTTCGTTAATAAGCGATCGTCGTCGCCGCTCTCAGGTGTTTAAATATCGCATCACCGACTCTGCCGCTCGGACACCGAGAATTATCCCTCGGTCGGCCGAACGAGGGGTATGGCACTCGCGGACCCCGACCTCTCGGGCTCGACGGCGTTCATCACCGGAACGACCCGCGGCATCGGCAAACAGCTCGCGCTCGCGCTCGCCGACCGCGGCTGTGACGTCGTCTCGACGGGCAAGACGACCGACGACGACGACTCCGAACTCGAGGGCACGATCGAGCAGACGGCCCGCGAGGTGCGCGACCGCGGGGCCGAGGCGCTCGCGCTCGAACTCGACCTCCGCGACGAGGACCGCGTCGAGGCGGTCGTCGAGGAAGCGATCGATCGCTTCGGCGAGGTCGACATCGTCATCAACAACGCGAGCGCCATTCAGCTGGCGAATATCGCCGACCTGCCGGCCGACCGGTTCGACCTCCTGACCGAGGTGAACGTCCGCGGGACCCACCTCGTCGCGCACGCGTTCGCCGAGCACCTCGCGGGGCTCGACGGGGCGTGGCTGCTGTCGAACTCGCCGCCGGTCGTGACCGACCGCTCGCCGGGGATGGCCCCGTACGCGTGGTCGAAACTCGGGATGTCGTACATCACGCTCTCGCTCGCCGAGGAGCTGGCCGGCGACGACGTCGGCTGTAACACGTTCTGGCCGGTGACGACGGTCGACACCCGCGCGACCCGCTACTTCGGGCTCGGAACCGAGGACGACTGGCGCACCCCGGCGGTCGTCTCCGACGCGGTGCTGGAGATCCTCGCGCGCGACCCGTCGGAGTGCACGGGCGAGAGCTTCTACGACGAGGCGCTGCTCCGCGAGGCGGGAGTCACCGACTTCTCCGAGTACAACCTCACCGACGGCGACCCGGCGCCGATGTCGGCGCGGCTGTTCGAGCCGGAGTTCGAACGCGATGTCTGACCGCGTCCGAAGCCTCGAAGCCGTTCGGCGGTCGCCGTGGCCGGTCGTCAGCCCCTGACCGCCTCTCGCAGCGCCGCGGTCGCCGCTTCCGGGTCCGCCGCGGCCGTGATCGCCGACAGCGCCGCCACGCCGGTCGCGCCCGCCTCGACGACCGCCGCCGCGTTGCTCGCGTCGATGCCGCCGATCCCGATCACGGGGACGTCGACCGCGTCGGCGACCGCGGCGATCCGCTCGGTGCCGATCCCGTTCCGGTCGCCGGAGACGTCCTTCGAGTCGGTGCCGTAGACGGCGCCGACGCCGAGGTAGTCCGCGCCCGCGTCCTCGGCGGCTCGGGCCTGCTCGACCGTCGAGGCGGAGCGCCCCACGATCGCCTCGTCCCCTAACTGCTCGCGGGCCACCTCGACCGGCAGGTCGGACTGCCCCAGGTGGACGCCGTCGGCGTCGACCGCGGCGGCGATGTCGATCCGGTCGTTGACGATCAGCGGGACCCCGGCGTCGGCCGTGAGCTCGCGCACCCGTCGGCCCACCGCGTACCGCTCCGCGTCGGGCACGTCCTTCTCGCGGAGCTGGACCGCGTCGACGCCGCCCGCGAGCGCCGCCTCGACGACCGTCTCGGTGTCGCGATCCGCCGACCGGCTCGCCTGCGTCACGAGGTACGTCCGCCACTCCGTGTGATTCATTAGTGGTACCTTTGGGTGGTTACACCGAAAAGGTACCGCTCGAGCCGGGATCGGGAGGGGTCAAAGCCCCCGAGGCGGGTCGCCGTCGCGAACTGCCGGATCACGGTCACGGACAGCCGAGTCGCCGGCGGTGGGACAGACCCAAACCGTCGCGGTTCCTACCGGAGTCGATGCGATCACGTCTCCGGGCCGCGGCCCTTCGACTCCGGGCCGCCCTCTCCCGGCTCGGCTCCGCGACGGCGGACGGTCTCGACCGCGCCGGCGTCATCGACCGCGGCCGGCTCGGCGAGACCCTCGACCTGGCGTGGCCCCGGATCGTCACCGGGTTCGCGATCATGTCGAAGAACACGGTGGACCTGGCGGTCGTCGGGATCGCGCTCGGCGCGCCCTCGGTCGCGGGGCTGGCGTTCGCGTTCGCGTACTGGCAGCTCGCGAAGTTCGTCTCCATCGGGCTCGCCGGCGGGACGGTGTCGCTCGTCTCGCAGAACTACGGCGGCGGCGAGAACGACCGCGCCGCGCTCGTCGTCAAGGGGTCGCTGGTCGTCTCGCTGGCGCTCGTCGCGCCCATCGTCGTCGGTTTCGTCGCGTTCGCCGAGCCCCTGATCGCGCTCGTCGGCGGCGAGGGGACCGCCCTTCGGGCCGGGACGATCTACCTCGTCGTCACCGCGCCGGCGCTCGCCTTCGAGTTCTTCAACATGATCGCGAGCCGCACCTACGCCGGCGTCGGCGACACGTTCACCCCGATGGTGGTCCGCGCCGGCGGCGCCCTATTGAACGTCGTGCTCACCGTCTGGCTCGTGTTGGGCGTCGGCCTCGGCGTGCTCGGCGCGGCGCTGGGTACCGCCGTCTCCATCGCGGCCGTCGGGATCGCGCTCTCGTGGGGGATGACCGGACGCTCGTACTTCGGTCACGGCGCCTCGCCGGTCCCGGTGGGCCGCGCCGGACCGTGGATCGACGCCGACCTAGTCCGGCAGCTCCTCCGCGTCTCCGCGCCCCTGATCGGGCGTCGGGTGGCCGAGGGCGTCGCGGTCTTCCCGCTCCTGTGGATCGCCTCATCGTTCGGCTCCGCGACCGTCGCGGCGCTGGAAGTGGGGCGGCGCGTTCGGGCGCTCCTCGGGAGCTTCAGCTGGGGCTTCTCCATCGCCGCGAGCACCCTCGTCGGGCAGCGACTCGGCGCGGGCGAGGAGGCGCTCGCGACCGAGTACGGTCGCGACGTGATCCGGCTGTCGGCGGTCGTCTACGTGCTCGCGTCGGCCGTCGTCGTCGCCGCCGCCGACCCCATCGCGGGCGTGTTCGTCGACGACCCGGCGGCCGTGTCGGCGACCGCGGCGTTCGTCGTCGTCGCCGCCGTCTCCGCGGTCCCGCTCGGCGTCGACGGCTCCGTGACCGGCTCGCTCCGCGGGGCGGGCGACACCCGGTGGCCGTTCCTCGCCTCGATGGTCGGGCTGTACGTCGTCGCGCTCCCCGCCGCCCTGCTCGGGCTGGTGACGCCGCTGGGCGTCGGCGGGCTGTACGCGGCGGTGATCGCCGAGAAGCTGGTGCCGGCCGGACTGAACCTCGCGCGATTCAGGTCGAACCGGTGGCAGGCGGTCAGTCGACAGTACCGGCCGGAGGCGGCGGACGACGCGTCCGCGGAGTAGCCGGCGCGACGCCTACTCTTCGTCGGCGACCGACTCGAGCACTTCGACGCTCCCGGTGAGCTGCCGGTGGACGTACGGCATGTCGATGCCGGCCTCGTCGAACGCCTCCTTCACCGCGGTGACGTACTCCGAGCGCACGCGGACGAAGTCGCCGCGGTCCGGGTCCGCGATCCACCAGCGCGACTGGAGCCCCACGGCCGAGTCGCCGAGCTCGACGAGTCGGACCGAGACGCCCGGGTCGTCGAGGATCTCCTCGTGGGCCTCCGCCTTCTCCACGATGATGTCGGTCGCCTGCGCGATGTCGTCGTCGTAGCCGATCCCGAAGACGAACTTCTGCCGCAGCGTCTCGTACGCGACCGGGTTGGTGACGGCGTTATTCGCGAGGTCGCCGTTCGGCACCGTGATCCGCTCGTTGTCGAACGTCCGGACGCGCGAGACCCGGAGGTCGATGTCCTCGACGCGACCCGAGTTGCCGTCCCACTCGATCCAGTCGCCGACCTCGAACGGCTTGTCCTTCAGGATGAAGATCCCGGCGACGAAGTTACCGAGGAGGTCCTGCGCGGCGAAGCCGACCGCGAGCGCGATGGCGCCGCCGAAGACGGCGAACGCCGAGAGGAACGCGCCGTAGCCGGCCATCGTGAACCCGATGGCGATCGCCGCAACCCAGACGACCGCGTTCGCGACGCTCGTCCCGAGGCTCCGGACCGCGTCGTCGAACCCCCTGGATCCCAACACCCGCCTGACCGCCGGCACGAGCACGACCCTCCCCAGCAGCAACACGCCGACGAACCCGACGAGGAACAGCGCCACCGAGAAGAGGATCCCCGCCAGGGCCGCGTTCAATCCGAACCCGCCGAACTGTAGTGGTAGCATCACGCTCTCATTCGGAGAGGTATTTAAAGAAGCTACTGGCAGCGCAGTTGTTTATGCGGGGTTCGGCGCCGACTCGGGTCGCCGCGATCAGGCGGCGACCATCGCTCTCGGTCGCCGCGGTCGGGCGACGATCGCCGCCCTCAGTCGCTGCGGACCGCGAGCGGGCCGTCACCGCGGGCGACGCCCCGGAGCCGCCGGCCGTGAACGTCGCCCTCGCGGATCCGGTCGCGGACCGCGGGCGGGATCCACGCGTCGCGGCCGGTCGGCGTCGGGGCGGGGTCGACGCCCGCCGGGCGGAGGTCGTCCGGGAGGTATCGCGCGTAGGTGGGGAGTCGCTCGCGGAGCGTCATCCCGCCGGCGTCGGCGACCGACCGGAGCCCGTCGAGGTCGGGCCACGCGTAGGCGGGGTTGATGTAGTCGTCCGTCACAGGCGAGACCCCGCCGAGGTCGTCGATCCCGCAGTCGACGAGGCCCCTCGCGGGCGAGAGGTTCGGCGGCACCTGCACCGACACCTCTGGCGGGAGCGCGGCCCGGGCCATCGCGACCGCCCGGCGCATCGTGGCGGCGTCCGGCTTCGCGAAGTCCGACCGCTCGTTCGGGACGACGTTCTGGACGATCACCTCCTGGACGTGGCCGTGACGCTCGTGGAGCTCTCGGATCGCGAGCAGGCTCTCCGCGCGATCGCGCCAGTCCTCGCCGATGCCGACGAGGATGCCGGTGGTGAACGGCACGCCCTGTCGGCCCGCCGCCCGGATCGTGTTGAGCCGCTGACCCGGGGTCTTGCGCCGGCCGCCGCTGTGGGCGTCGACGTCGGCGGTCGTCTCCAGCATGACGCCCATCGAGGCGTTCACCTCGCGGAGGGCGGAGAAGTGCGCCTCCGTGAGGTCGCCGGGGTTCGAGTGCGGGAGGAGCCCCTCCTCTAAGGCGATCTCGCAGGCCCGGGAGAGGTACTCGTGGATCGAGTCGAACCCCCACTCGTCGAGCCGGTCGTGAACCGCGGTGTACCGCTCGTCCGGCCCGTCGCCGAAGGTGAAGAGCGCCTCCGTGCAGCCGGCGTCGGCGCCGACGCGACAGCGCTCGCGGACCTCCGCGGGCGACAGGAGCGAGGCCTCGCCCGGCACGTCGTAGTAGGTGCAGTAGGTGCAGGTGTACCGACAGGCGGTCGTCAGGGGGACGAAGACGTTCCGCGCGAAGGTGAGCCGCTCGGCGGGCTCGACGTCGGCGGGGGTCACCGACAGCAGCCGCTCGACGCGCTCCGCGTCGATCGACAGGTCGATCCCGTACTCCTCGGCCGCCGTGAACACGTTCGCCTCTCACGGGCGGGCCTCAAAAAGGATCGCGGTCGCGGATCCGAGCGCGTCCGTCGGGGCGCGCCTCCCGGCCAGGTCTGGCCCCGTCTCGCCCGGTCACTCCCGCACGACGCCCACCCGACCGTCCGCCGCGTCGAGTCCGAAGCCGGCGTCGCGGAGCCACCGCGCCGCCCGGGTCTCGCCGTCGTCGGCCCCGTCGTGGATCAGCAGCTCCGCGAGGTCCGCCGGCTCGTCCACGTCGGTCGCGAGGCGGTTGGAGTCGACGATCTCGACGCTCAGTCCCGCGTCCGCCGCGATTCGCCGGTGGTCGAGGTACGAGGCGCCGTGGTAGTCGACCCGGAACGCCGGGTGGGCGGCGACGACGGCGTTGGTGCCGCCGCCGCGCCCTGGCGCGATCGCGACGTCGGCCTCGCGACCGGCCGCGAACAGCTCCCGCAGGGCCGCCGGCGTCGCGAGCGCGAGGTCGGCCATGACCACCGCGACGGGGTCCGGATCGCCCTCCTGGCCGTCTCCCACCCCCGCGTCGAGCGCCGCGTTGACCGCGGGCGTCAGTGGGCGCTCGTCGACCTCGACGGGACACGGGAGGTCGGCGGCGACCGGACCGGTGGCGAGCACCCGGGGGTCGCCGTCGGCGGCCGCGACCGCGTCGAGGACGTCGCGGAGCATCGCCCGCGCGAACGCGGCCCGCTCGTCGGGGTCGAGGACGCCGGAGAGCCGCGACTTGGGTCGGTCGGTCGAGAACGGGACGATGACCTCCATCTGGAGGGTCGCCTAGAACAGGGATTCCAGCTCGTCGCCGTCGTCGCTGACGAGCTCGTCGAGGTTCTCCTCGCTCTCGTCGCGGATCTCGTCGAGGTTGTCCTGCGCCTCGATGGCGACCTGCTGGAGCTCCTTGATCCGCGGGACGTTCGTGACGCCCGCGAGCAGGATCACGGTCGCGACGAAGCCGGCGCCGCGGTACGGGTAGTCCCCGCCCCGGACCTCCATCGAGCCGGTCTGCTCTTCGAGCCACTTCCGACCGCGCTCGATACCCTTCCGGTTCAGGTACTCCGGCGGTCCGGCGAGCACGAGCAGCGCGCGCTCCGCGCCCTCGATCTCGCAGGGGAGCGTGAGCCGCCCCAGCGCCGCCTTGCGCACGAGGCTGGTGATGCGGTTCGTGGTGTGTGCGCTGTCGAGCTCGTTCTCGTTGCCGTCGTCGCGGAGCCGCGAGAGCAGTCCGCCGGAGGTGCGCTCTTCGACCTCCTCCTCCGCGTAGCCCACGGTGGAGACGCCGCCGCCCGCGAGCGTGTTGATTATCTCGGAGGAGTCGACGACGCTCTCGGCGACCTCCTGACCCTGCTGGATCTCGCCGGCGCCGAAGAGGATGCCGAACCGCCGGACGATCTCCTCGTTGATCTCCGCGTAGCCGCCCTGCACGGACTCGCCCGTCTTCCGCCAGGCGTCGTTGTCGAACACCATCAGGTTGTCCACCTCGCGGACGAACGTCTGGAACGAGCGGGCCGCGTTGAGGGTGTAGATGCCGCCCTCGTCGCTGCCCGGCAGGATACCCAGCCCGTAGACGGGCTCGGTGTAGATCCGCTTGAGGTGCTTCGCGAGCACCGGCGCGCCGCCGGATCCGGTGCCGCCGCCGAGCCCGGCGACGACGAGGAACGCGTCGACCTCGTGTACCGGGATAGAGTCGATGGCGCCCTGCACCTCGTCGATGTCCTCCTCGGCGATCTCCGCGCCGAGCTCGTTGTCCGCGCCGACCCCGTGGCCCTTCACCCGGGACTGGCCGATGAGCACGCGCTGGTTCTCGGCGATGTGCTCGAGCCCCATGAGATCGGCCTTGGCCGTGTTCACGGCCGCGGCCGCACGGACGATCTCCGAGCCCGTCCGTTTGTCGTACTCAAGGAATTTGTCGACGACTTTCCCCCCCGCCTGTCCGAATCCGATCATTGCAAGTTTCATCGTGTGCTCCCTCGGGCTTTGAAATAAACAGAACGTGATTCCCTATTTAAGGCTTCGGTTGCCGTTACCACCGCTGATAGCCGCTCCGCCGACGCGAACGGCGCCGCGGTGTCGACGGAGGCCGCCGGACCGCCGCCCCGTCCCGCTATCGTCTCCGTCATCGCACGCCGAGGTGCTCCGCGAGGGTCGTCAGTTCGTCGGGGTCGACACCGAAGGCCGCGACGTCGTTATCGCCCGTCGTGTTGTCGAACTGTAACGAACGGTACTGGTCGGGTCCCATCGGAAAGCCCGGGACGGCGCCGAGCACCGACAGGCCGATCTTGGCCAGCGGCATCGGCAGCGGGACGATGGTGACGCCCGTGCGCTCGGCCTCGTACACGAGGTCGGTCACCTGCCGGAGCGTCAGCGTCTCCGGGCCGCCGATCTCGTACGTCTCGCCGACGTGTTCGTCCTCCTCCAGCGCCGCGACCAGCATCGGCACGAGGTCTTCGACGTGGATCGGCTGGAACCGGGTCTTCCCGCCGCCGGGAAGGGGGTACAGCGGGACGCCGGGCGCGAACATCCCCTTCAGCCGCTTGGTGAACGAGACGAACTCCCCGCCCTCCCCGAAGACGACCGAGGGCCGGAAGATCGTCCAGTCGAGACCGCTCTCGCGAACGATCTCCTCCGCCCGCCCCTTCGCGCGGATGTACGCCGTGTCGCCGTCGGGGTCGGCCCCGAGCGCGCTCAACTGGAGGTACCGCTCGACGCCGCCGTCCTCGGCGGCGTTCACGAGGTTCTCCGTGCCGCCGCGGTGGACCCGGTCGTGCATCACGTTGCCGCCCTTCGGCTCGAACAGCGGCGAGAGCGCGACCAGGTTCACCACGGCGTCCCGTCCCTCGACGGCCCCGGCGACCGAGTCGTAGTCCGTGACGTCGCCCGTGACCACGTCGACTCCCTCCGGCGCCTGGCCGCCGGACCGCGAGAGCGCCGTTACGTCGTGTCCCCCGTCAGCGAGCGCGCGACAGAGGTACGACCCGATAAAACCGGTTCCGCCTGCCACCAAGACATCCATGCGCGGTATAAGAGGAGGGGCCCCCGTAAACCTACCGCGACGGAGGGCGCACCCGCGGACGCGGCGGTCGCCGACCGTCCCCGCGGAGCCCGTCCCGTCTCACTCGGAATCGGCTTCCGGCACGGTCAACACGGGAACCGGGCTGGTCCGCACGGTGCGCTCGGCGACGCTCCCGAGCAGGTACCGCTCGACGCCCGTCCGGCCCCGGGTGCCCATCGCCACGAGGTCGATGTCGTGGTCCGCGATGTACGACCCGATACCGCGGGCGGGCGACGAGCCGACCTCGACGTGCTCCACCGTCTCCACGCCCGCCGACTCGCCGACGGACGCGGCCTCGGCGACCCGCTCCTCGGCCGCCGACACGAGCTCTTCGACGCCCGAATACGCTTCGAACCCGACGTTTCCGAGGTTGAGGACGGAAAGCACGTGAAGCGTCGCGCCGGTTCGGGCCGCGAGCGTCACCGCGCGGTCGAGGGCCTCGCCGGCGGGTTCGCTCCCGTCGGTCGGCACGAGGATGTTCCGATAGGGGTACCGCGCCGGTTCGCCGTCCGGCCGGATGCTGAGCACCGGGACGGTCGACCGACGCACGACGCGTTCGGTCGTGCTTCCGAGCAGCAGCCGGTCGAGTCCGGTCCGCCCGCGAGTGGGTATCGCGATAAGGTCCACCTCTTCGTCCGCCGCGTACGCGGTGATCGTCTCGGGAACGCCGCCCTGTCGCACCGCCGTGACGGTCTCGACGCCGCGGTCCGCGGCCCGGTCCGCGGCCGCGTCGACCACCTCCTTGCCCTCCCGTTCGAACACGTCTATCACCGTCCGTCCGATCCGCGTGACGCTGTCGTGGGTCGTGTCGGCGACGTTGAGGATGTGCACCGTCGCGTCGTGGTCCGCCGCCAGGTCGAGGACGTGGTCGAACGCCGCCTCCGCCCCGTCGCTACCGTCGGTCGGGAACAGGATCCGGTCGAACATGCGCGCACGGTCGCGGGCCATCGACAAAAATGCGCGCACGGTCGCGGGCAACCGACAGAAATTCGCGAACGGTCGCGATCCACTAGTAGAAAACGCCCGCGCTGCCGGCCGGAGCGCCGGTCGATTCCCCGCGCCCTACGCGCCTGTGCTCCCGCCGTCCTCGTCGGTTTCGTCGGCGTCGTCCTCGGCGTCGCCGTCGTCGTCCATCGGGTCGATCCGCACCGTCGAGATCCGGGCGCCGTCGACGGCCGTGACCTCGAAGCGGTGGCCGCCGGCCTCGGCGACGTCGCCCGCCTCCGGCGTGCGGCCGAGCCGGTCCATCACGAGACCGCCGAGCGTCTCGTACCCGTCGCCCTCGAGTTCGGTCCCGAGGGCGTCGTTGACGACGGACAGGGAGACGGAGCCGTCGGCCTCGTAGGTGCCGCCCTCTCGCGCGCGGATCGTGTGCTCGCCGCTGTCGGTGTCGAACCTGTCGCGGAGCTCGCCGACGAGCGCCTCCATGACGTCTTCCACGGTGACCATCCCTTCGAAGGCCCCCCACTCGTCGACGACCGCGGCCATCTGGCGGTGCTCCTCGCGGAACTGCACGAGGAGGTCACCGATGGTCGTCGTCTCGGGCACGACGACGAGGTCGCGCGCGAGGTCCGCCGCCGTCGTCGACTCGTCGCCGGCCTCGCCGGCGCGCAGCACGTCCTTCACGTCGACGAAGCCGATCACCCGATCGGCGTCGTCCTCGCCAACGACGGGGTATCGGGTGTGTCCCGCCTCCAGCACGGTCGCGCGGATCGCGGCGAGGTCGGCGTCGGCGGGGATGCTGGCCACGTCCGGTCGGGGGACCATCACCTCTCGGGCCACCGTGTCGTCGAGTTCGAAGACGGCGTCGATCATCTCGACTTCGACCTCGGCGACGTGTCCGGCCTCGCCGGAGCGCGCGAGCACGCGGCGGATCTCCCGCTCTTTCATCGTCTCGTCGGTCTCCGAGGCGGGGGGGACGCCGATGGCCCGCGTGAACGCGTTCGCCGCGCCGTTGAACACGACGATGCCGGGCGAGAACAGGTAGTACGAGAGCTTCATCGGCGGGGCGAGCAGCAGCGCCATCCGCTCCGCCTGCGCGATGGCGATCGTCTTCGGCGCCAGCTCGCCGAACACCACGTGGAGGAAGGTGATGACGCTGAACCCGATCGCGAACGCGACGAGGTGGACCGCGCCCTCCGGGAGCACCGACCCGAGCACCGGTTCGATGAGCGCGGCCACCGCGGGCTCGCCGATCCACCCGAGCCCGAGCGAGGCGAGCGTGATCCCGAGCTGGGTCGCCGCGAGGTAGTCGTCGAGGCTCCCCATCACGTCCTGGAGCGCGCCCGATCCGCGGCGGCCCTCCGCGGCGAGCTGCTCGACGGAGGTCGACCGCACTCGGACGAACGCGAACTCCGACGCGACGAAGAAGCCGTTCAGCACCACCAACACCAGCGCGCCGACCACTCGGCCGACGGAGATCGCGACGGCTACCATCGGCGCCTCCGTGTGGGTCGCGGCGCGGGGAAGTGGCTGACCATGCCGACGAGTCACGCCGGGGCTGTAAAAAGGGCGGCGTCGCCGGGGGACGGCGGTCGGTCGGGCCGGCGCCGGCTCGGGCGGGATCGCCTCCGCGGAACCCGGGCCGTTTATTCCCCGGCGCGTCCGAGCGCGACCATGCTGATCACGCTGGAGGGACTCGACGGCAGCGGGAAGACGACCGTCTGGGAGGCGCTCCGAGAGCGCTACCCCGACGCGACGTTCACCCGCGAGCCGACCGACAGCTGGTACGGCGAGGCCGTCGAGCGGTCGATCGCGGCCGACGACGCGGACCCGCTCGCGGAGCTGTTCTTATACACCGCCGACCACGCGAACCACCTCTCGGGGACGGTCGCACCCGCGCTCGACCGCGGCGATCTGGTCGTCTCCGACCGCTACTCCGACTCCCGGTTCGCCTATCAGGCCGCGACGCTCGCCGCGAGCGACGTCGCCCTCGCCGGGACCGACCCCCTCGAATATATAAAACGGATCCACGCGCCCTTCTCCCGGTCGCCCGACGCGACGATCTACCTCGACCTGGACGCCCGCACCGCCGCCGAGCGCGCCGGTCGCACGAACAAGTTCGAGCAGGACGGCTACCTCGCGGCGGTCCGGGAGAACTACGAGCGGCTCATCGACGCGGAGCCGGACCGGTTCGTGCGCGTCGACGCGACGCGGTCGCCGGAGGCGGTCAGGGACCGCGTCGCGGCGGTCGTCGCGGAGCTGGTCGAGGCGGAGTCGTAACCGTCTCTCGCGGCGGGGGCGGGTTCCTCACCCCGTGTCCGGCAGCTCGTACTCCTCCGGTGAGGGCACGTAGAGGTAGTCGATGGCCGCGCCGAGCACGACCGGGAGGAAGACGAGCAGCCCGACGAGGACCGTCGGGCTGCCGAGGTTGACGCCGGCCCCGACGTTGAACACGCCGGTGAACACGAGCATCGAGATCAGCAGGAGCATCGGCGTCAGGACGATCGTGTACACCACCGATCCCCACGACGTCGACAGGCGAAGCCGGAAGAAGCGGGTCGTCACTCCGGCGACCAGCGTGTGTAACGCCACCAGCGCGAGGAGGCTGACGAACCCGAACAGCGAGAGCATACCGGACGTACGGGCTCCCGGCACTTGCCCCTATCGGCCCGCCGCGGCGGACCGCCTCCGGAACGGTTTCGCCGCGCCCCCGTTCAGACGGCGCCGTCGTTGCCCTGCTGGCGCGCCGCCGACAGCAGCCCGGCCACCGGCTCCGTGTACTCGTAGCCGGGGATCACGCCCTGGACGTAGGTCCCCTCGACGAAGTCGACGAGCGCGCCCGCGTCGTCGACGCCGCGCCGCTCGTTGATCTCTGTCAGTTCGAACTCGACGACGATCTCGTCGCCGTCGACCGCGACGGTCGGGTCGAACTCGTGGTCGCCCCGCGTCACGCCGCCGACGTCGACGACGCGCAGTTCGAACGTCTCGGTCCACCCCTCCTCGACCACCTCGGCGACATCGTCCGCGGTGGTCGCGGAGAGGATCGGCACCCGGACGGTCACCGCGAACCGAACCCGGCCCTCGGGGGCGGGCTCGGCGCGGACGCGTCCGTCGAACGCGGTCGTTTCCGAGGTCCACACGCCGTCGTCGTCCGCGGGCTCGAAGGAGCCGTGGTCCGCGAACGCGCGACGGACTCGGCCCGGCAGATCGGTCTCGCTCATACGCAGAGGGAGGGGCGGCGCGACCAAAAGCGCGTTGCGTCGGAGTCGTCGACATCGGCCGGCGTCCCCACTCACCTCCCCCCGCCGCGGCCGTCACCGGTAGTGGCACGCCGGGCCGGTACTGGTGCGCCTTTGTATCTGGACCGGCGACTACGGGTATGACAGCCCAGTTTCTCTCGACCGAGGCGCTCGTCGAGACGCTCGCGGACGCCTCGTTCGACCGTCCGCCGGCCCTCGTCAGCAACGCCCACGTGACCGGGCTCGGCGTCGCCCGCGCGCTCGACGCCCACGGCGTGCCCGTGATCGCGCTCGACCGCGCCGGCGACGACGGCGCGGCGAGCGACGCCGACGCGTCGGCCGAAGTCCGCCACGACGGCCTCGCCCCGCCGTCGGACGCGGTCGACTTCGCGGGGGCGGTGACGTACCCCCTCGACGACCTCGACGGGTTCCGCGACGACGTGGAAGCGGTCGTCGACGCCGCGGGCACCGAGGCGGTCGCGTTCGGCTGCATGGACGAGTGGGCGCTGGCGTACGCGGAGGCCGACCCCGACGGGGTCCGGCTCCCCTTCTCCGGGGTCGACACGATCGACGACGTGTTGAACAAGTCGGAGCTGTACGCGACCTGCGACGCGCTCGGCGTCCCCTACCCGGAGACGTACCGGCTGGCGGAGACGGCGGACGCGGCGACCCGAGAGCCCGACGCCACGGTCGAGCAGGCCGCCGACGCGCTCGGCTTCCCCCTGGTGGTGAAACCCGAGCTCAAGCGCGACTTCGAGGAGGCGTTCGGGACCAACGTGATGGCGGTCGCCGACCGCGACGAGCTGGAGGACGTCGTGACGGCCGCCGCCGCCGCCGGAATCGCCGTGATGGCCCAGAAGCGCGTCGACATCGCGACCGGTCGCGACCACTCGCTCGCCTCCTACGTCCCCCCCTCGGGGACCGACGACGCGCTCGCGGTCGTCGGCAACGCGGCGGTCCGGTACCCGCGGCAGTTCGGGACCTCCTGTCTGGTCGAGACGGCCGACGAGCCCGCGATCGAGGACCGCGCGCTCGCGGTGCTCGACGACGCCGGCTACCACGGGATCAGCGAGGCGGAGTTCGTCTACGACGCCGACCGCGACGAGTTCCTCCTGCTCGACGTCAACACCCGCCCGTGGAAGTGGATCTCGATGCCCGTCGCCGCGGGGGCGAACCTCCCCATGGCCGCCTACGCCGCGGTCACCGACGCCGGCTACGAGTCGACCGGCGTCGAGCCGATGCGCTGGGTGTACCTCCGCGACTACCTCTCGCTTTTAGCGGGCGACGACGCCTTCTGGGACCGGCTGGCGCCCGCCGACTGGCGGCGACTCGTCTCCGGCGCGTTCGAGCGCGAGGGCGACCTGACGACCGGCGTGTACCGCCCCTCCGATCCCGGGCCGGCCGCGAAGCTCCTCGAGACGGCGTTCGTCGACCGGGAGTACTACTGCTCCTGTTGAGCGGCCGGGCGTACTGAATTATTTATAAACCGACGCTGAACGCCTCCCATAACCGAGTCGAACGACGGGTATCGCCGCGTCGAGGCCGGTCGGTGACGCGGGTCGGCTCGCCGAAATCGGTCGTCCGCGGCGTTACGACGACGACGGCGACATCTGGATGTTGAGGCTCTTCTGGACGAGCTGCGTGAACGCCATCGAGCACAGGAAGTACCAGAGGATCCACATCTGGATCGGGCCGACGATCCCCGTGTCCCACGTGACGGTCCCGGCGAGCGGCACGACCAGCTCTTGGGACGCGACGTCCGGATACGCCGAGTCGGAGCCGCGGTAGCCGATGACCCAGAACATCCACAGGAACGCGGGGATGGTGAGGAACATGATCCACACCATCGGGCGGAACTGCTCTTTGAACATCCCGAGCTGGTCGCCCATCGCGTCCATCTGCTCCTCCTGGATGGCGTCTAACGCCTCGTCGTCGTCGCGGTCCTTCGCCTCCTTGCGCCGCTCCTGGATGTCTTTCATCCGCTCTTGGTACTGGCTCATCTTCTCCATGTCCATGAGCCCGGCGCGCAGGAGCGTGGAGTACAGCCCGGTCGCGAGCGCGATGACCATGATGACGACGTAGAAGGGGACGACGTTCAGCATGGGCCCGAGAACGAGGTCGATCGCCCCCGCGATCGTGTCGCGGACCGGCCCCACCGCGTAGCCGACGAAGGCGCCGAGGGTCGCGACGCCGGCGAGCTTGTCCCACTTGGTCCACGAGGTGGTCTCTGGGGTCTCGACGTCGCCACCGCTACCGCCACCGCTCCCGTCGTCGTTCATTCCCGCCTCGATCCCCTCCGGGTCGGCCAGCGCGAAGCCGGTCTCGCCGTCGACGAGGATCTCCTTCTCGATGAGACGGCCCCACTGACCGCTGGTGATCTCGTCGCGGACGTCGATCCACTGGACCTCGCCGTCGGCGGCGCGATCGAGGACGACCTCCAAGGCGTCCCGCATCTCGCCGTCTTCGTTGACGAGCGAGCGGACTCTCCGTTCGACCTTACTCATTAGCGACCGGTTAGCGGCCGACGGTTAAGAAGCTTGTAGGATCGGCCCGGGGCCGACGACGCTCGACGGTCGCTCGTCCCCGGCGTCGCGCGCCTTACGACTCGACGACGTCGCGGATCCGGTCGAAGACCTCGTCCGGCGTCGCCTCGCCGTCGACCTCGACGAGGACGCCCTCGTCGCGGAAGTGGTCGACCACGGGTTCGGTGTTGTCGGCGAAGACCTGGAGCCGTTCGCGGGCCGTCTCCTCGGTGTCGTCCTCGCGCTGTACGAGCTCGCCGCCGCACTCGTCGCAGACGCCCGCCTCCTCCGGGGGCTGGAAGTCGACGTGGTAGTTCGCGCCGCAGTCCTCGCACACCCGTCGGCCGGTGAGCCGGTCGACGAGCACCTCCTCGTCGACGTCGAGGTAGATCACGGCGTCGAGGTCGGTGATCTCCGAGAGGTACTCGGCCTGATCGAGATTGCGCGGGTAGCCGTCGAGCACGAACCCGTCGGCCTCCTCGAGCGCGGCCCGGACGATCTCGTTGACGACCGGGTCGGGGACGAGCTCGCCCGCCTCCATGAACGAGCGCGGCGTGCCGTACTCCGTCTCCATGTCCTTGTTCGCGCGGAGCGCGTCGCCGGTCGTGACGTGCTCGACGTCGTACTCGTCGGCGAGCTTCGCGCTCTGCGTCCCCTTTCCGGCGCCGGGCGCTCCCAACAGAAGGATCCGATGGCTCATACCGGAGCGCTCGCCCGCCGCACGTAAAGGCTTGAAGATCCCGGCGAGCCAGGGGAATCGGGTCGGGGTCCGATCGACCGTCGCGAGGGCGGCGCTACGCGTCGGTTTCCCCGGCGTCGTCGTCTCCCTCGTCCTCGTGCAGCCGGAGCCCCATCTCCAGCTCGAAGCTCTCGGCGTTCGAGGTCTCGAAGCCGATCTTCTTGTACAGCGAGACGGCCGCGCGGTTCCACCGCTCGACGGTGAGCCACACCTTCTCTACCCCCTCGGCCTGTCCGTGACCGAGCAGGCCGCGGATGAGGTGGGTCCCGATCCCGGCGCGCTGGTACGTCTGGTGGACGAAGATCGCCAGTTCGTAGGCGTCGCCGTCGGGCACCAGCGTCGCGTGGCCGGCGACGTCGTCGCCGCACCACGCGATCACGTTGTAGCAGTCGTCGTCGAGGATCGCGTCCAGCCACTCCCGGATGCGCTTCTCGCCGCCCGGGGGGATCCCCTGCGCGCGGTCGGCGGGGTCGAAGGCGTCGTACATCTCGACGAGCGACTCGTAGGCGGCTTCGGAGCCGCCGTACGGTCGGATCTCGACGGTCCGGTCCTCCCGGTCGGTGAACTCGATCGGGGGTGCCGGGAACGCGTCGGCCACCGCGTCCGGATAGCGTCGGTCGTTCATCTGACCAGCGTGACCGACGTCTTGGCGTTCAACAGGACGAACTCGGCGATCGGTCCGATCGTGATCTTCCCCATGGGACTCGTGTGTCCGCCGCCGAGGACGATCTGCTCGAACGCCTCCCGCTCCGCGATCTCCACCAATCGGCTCCCGGGATCGCCGCCGACCCGCCTGACGTCGGCGTCGATCCCCGCGTCGTCGATCGCCTCGCGGGCGCGTCGCATCACGTCGTCCGGAGAGACCGACGAGTCCTCGTTGTCGACCACCGCCACCGTGAGGTCGTCGTCGGCGAGCGCCGCCCGCTCGACGGTTCGGTCAAGCGCGCGGAACGAGTTTTCGCTGCCGCCGATCCCGCAGAGTACCTTCATACGAGGCACGTCCACACGACGGTACAAAAATGGATCTCCGCGGGCGACGTTCGCCGTCGACCGCTCCGCCTCCAGCGACAACCCTTTTGTCCGGGGGTCAGGTTGATAACGACATGAACGACCAACCCGGTCCCGCGTCGGACGAGGCCGACGGGGGATCGGACCCCGCCCGCGAACCGCCGACCGACGGCGAGGACGGAGGCGCCGACCGTGACGCCCCCGACGACGGGACGCTCGACGGCGACGCTCCCGAGGGCGACGCCCCCGACGGCGACGTCCCCGAGGGCGACGCTCCCGACGGCGACGCCCCCGACGACGGGACGCCCGACGTCCCGCCGGAGATCCGCAAGTACGAGCGGTTCAAGAAGATGGACGGGGCCCGCTACGAGCGCGTCAACGAGTTCCTCCGGGATCGGACGTACATCACCGCCCGAGAGTGGGCGATCGCGCGGCTCTGCGCCGACTTCCGCACCGAGACGGGCGTCGAGATGACGAAGATCGGCGAGAACCTCCCGGAGCTCGTCCCGTTCATGACCGACACGTACACGCCGCAGGCGGTCAACCAGGCGCGGTACTCCTTCGAGGAGAAGGTGACGAAGGCGGGCGCGACGTTCCTCTACGGCGCGATGTCCGGCTTCTTCACCGCCGAGGACTTAGACGAGATGATGTACGAGGTGACGGAGGTCGCGAAGTTCCTCCTGGAGGTCGAGGGGGTCGACCTCGCCGTCGCCGACGAGCTGGAGGCCGAAGACCGTATCAGCGAGGTGATGCGCGAGGTGCGCACCTCGTCCGCCGACCTCCGCGGGGAAGAGGTCCGGTGCCCCGAGTGCGGACACGTCCACGAGCCGACAGAGGACTGACGATGGAGCGATTTCCGGACGCGCTCGAGGGCGTTCCGGACGCGGTGCTCATCGTCGACGGCGACGGCGTCGTCCGCGCCGCCAACTCACGAGTCGAGGCCGTGCTCGGCCACGCGCCCGAGGAGCTGGAGGGCACGAGGGTCGAGCGACTCCTCCGCGATCGGACCGGCGGCTCGGCCGGCGCGGCGCTCTCCGGCCACGTCGCCGACCCCGGGCCGCGATCCATGGCCACGAGCCTCGACCTGACGGCGCGCCGCGCCGACGGCAGCGACGTCCCCGTAACGGTCAGCCTCGGCCCGTTCGAGCGGGACGGCGAGACGTCCCTCGTGGTCACCGTCGTCGACGTGCGCGAGGTGCGAGCGCGGCAGGCCGAGCTCCACCGCCGGACGCGGACCCTGGAAGCGCTCCACGAGGCGACGCAGGACCTGCTGAAGACGACCGGCCGGGAGGTCGCCGCGCGGGCGGCGGTCGAGTACGTGGAGGAGGTGCTCGGCCACCCGATCGCGGCGGTCTGGCTGTACGACGAGGACCGGAACGTCCTCGACCCGCTCGTGTGGACCGACGCGGCCGACCGGGTCGTGGGCGACCACCCCGTCTTCTCGGCCGACGAGCCGAGCATCTCCTGGCAGGTGTTCGAGTCCGGGGAGCCGGAGTACGTCGCGGACACCCGCACGGACCCCGACCGACACAACCCCGACTCGCCGATCCGGAGCGAGCTCGTGCTCCCCCTCGGGCGCTACGGGATCATCAACGTCGGCGCCACCGAGCCCGAGGCGTTCGCCGACTCCGATCTCGCCGCCGCGCGGATCTGGGCCGCGACGGTGACGATGGTGTTCGTCCGGATCGAGCGGGAGCGGCAGCTCCGGACCCGCGAGGAAGAGATCGCCCGCGAGCGCGACCGGCTCGAGGAGTTCGCCAGTCTCGTCTCCCACGACCTGCGGAATCCCCTCAACGTCGCGGCCGGCAACCTCGAACTGGCCCGCAGGCGACTCGATGCGGACGGAGAGGCGCCGCCGGAGCTCGACGCCGTCGCCCGGTCGCTCGATCGGATGGAGGCGCTCGTCGAAGACATGCTGGCGCTCGCGAAGGGGGGCACCGCGATCGACGAGACCGAGGCCGTGTCGCTCTCGGCGCTGGCCGAGGAGTGCTGGGCGAGCGTGGACACGGCCGACGCCGAGCTGACCGTCGCCGGCGACCTCGCGTTCCGCGCCGACCGGAGCCGGCTGCAACAGGCCCTCGAGAACCTGTTCGCCAACGCGGTCACGCACGGCGGTCCGGACGTCCGCATCGAGGTCGGCGCGCTCGCCGACGCGGCGGGCGGCGCCGGCTTCTACGTGGCCGACGACGGGCCCGGGATCCCCGACGACGTGCGCGACGAGGCGTTCCGCGCGGGCGTCTCGACCGATCCGGACGGGACCGGATTCGGGCTGAAGACCGTCTCGGAGGTGGCCGACGCGCACGGCTGGTCGGTCCAACTCGGCGACGCGACGGCTGGCGGCGCGCGCTTCGAATTCCGCGGGGTCGAGACGGTCAACGACTGACCCCTTATATATATTCGAACGACGGGAGGTGCCACGTCGAGACGCCCGCGCTTTCGATCACCACGTCGACGTTGGCGCCGCGGTCGGCGCCCGGTATCTCGACCTCGATCCGACCCTGTCCGGTGACGCCGTCGTCCTCCATGCTGGCGGTGACGCGGTAGCTCCCGCGGCCGTCGGTGATGTCCAGCAGCTCGACCGCGCGCTTCGGGTCGACCCCGACCGCCGTCGAGAGGACCCGCGCGTCCTCTCCGTCGCTGATCTCGTCGTCCGGGTCACCGTTCGGGTCGTCCGCGTCGTCCGGGTCGTCTCCGTCCGTCGGGTCGCCCGCCTCGCTCCCGACGCGCTCCCGCACGACCGTCACCGCCAGCTCGTGCGGCTCGTCGGTGACGTTGCACAGCCGGACGCCGAGCGGCGGCGAGGTCGTCTCGTCCGGGGACCGGTCGGACGCCTCGCCGTCGACCCGCCGCCGGTCCACCGGCAGCCGGAGCGTTCGGTCGGGCGCGACCAGGTACGGCACCGGGTGGCCGTACAGCTCGCCGACCGAACGGCTGCCGTCGTCCTCGTAGTACACCGTCCCGGCGTGCTGGGCGGTCGCGAAGTGGTCGCCGCCCGACCTGTGGTCGAACGTCGCGACGGCGTCGACGGTCACCTCGGCCGCCCCCTCCCTCGCGTGGTGGTTGTGGGTGCGGGCCGCCTCGTAGTCGGCGACGTACGCCGCGACCGCCTCGGGCGTCGGCTCCGCGGGCCGCTCCGGGAGATCGCGCTCGGCGACTCGTCCGTCGCCGAGCGCGGCGAGAGTGGTGCAGCCGGCGAGGGCGCCCGCCGCGCCGCCCGCGCCGACGAGGAACGCACGTCTGTCCATACATATTCTTCGAATGACACCTGAAAAGGCCCCCGGAAACACAAACGCGCGTTTGTGCGTCGGCAGCGATATCTCCCGTCGCCGCGCTCAGTCGTCGGCCGCGACGTCGGGGGCCTCCGGGTCGGGAACCGTCCCGTCGTCGTCCCAGCCGCGGAGCTCGTAGTACTCCGAGAGCCCCGCCTCGAAGCCGTCGATGGCGTCGGCGTAGGGGAGCGTGTCGTCCTCGCGGTCGAACCCGCGCGCGTTGTTGAACGCGCGCTCCAGCTCGACGACCCGGGCCCCCATCGCGAGCAACTCGTCGTAGTCGGCGTCGAGGAGCGCCGCGAGCCGCTCGTCGGTGACGGTGCCGCGCGAGAACTTACAGATCACCGCCGAGTCGAGCACGGCGTTGCGGTTCTCCTTGGCGACGAGCTTCGGCGGCTTCCCGTCCAGGCCCGTCGGCTCGAGCGCGTCCGCCTTCCCGACGAGGGGGTACTCGTAGGGGTAGAACTCGCCGTACATGTGGTCCGCGCCGCGGTTCGCGGTCGCGAAGGCGAGCCCCTGCCCGTTGAGCGCGCGGCCGTCGTGGCCGGAGAACTCCATCCCCTTCACGGTCCAGTCCTCGGCGCCGAACTCCTCGTGGGCGCGGTGGACGCCCTCCGCGAGCTTGTCGCCGACGCCCTCGCGGTGGGCGATCTGCTCGACGAGCGACCGGACGAGCTCGGCGTTGCCGAACTCGTCTTCCGACTCCAAGAACATCGAGACCACGTCGCCACAGGAGATGGTGTCCATCCCGAGCTCGTCGCACAGCTCGTTGGCGCGCATCACGTCGACCACGTCGTCGACGCCCGCGTTGGAGCCGAACGCCATCACGGTCTCGAACTCCGGCCCCTCCGTCTCGACGCCGGTCTCCTCGTCGCGGGTCGGGAGCTTACAGGCGAACGCGCAGCTGGAGCAGGTCCCCTTCTTGTACTTCTTCTCCTCGACGCGGTCCCCCGAGATGCCCTCGACGCCCTCGAAGGAGGTCTCGGAGAAGTAGTACGACGGGAGCGCGTCCACCTCGTTGGCCAGCTCGGTCACGCTCGTCGTCCCCTGTCGTTTCATGATCGAGTCGGAGGTGGCGGCCTCGCGGTGGACTTCGCTCGCCTCGTCGGGCCAGTCGAGGTCGATGGCGGCGTCGGCCTCGCCGTCGAAGGTGAGCGCCTTCACGCCCTTGCCGCCGAGGACCGCCCCGAGCCCGCCGCGCCCGAACGCCCGCGTGTCGGAGGTCATGATCGACGCGAACCGGACCGCGTTCTCGCCCGCGGGACCGACGCAGGCGACGTGTTCCGGCTCCAGGTCGTGGCTCTCCGCGAGCCGGTCCGACACCGCCGACACCTCGGCCGCCTCCAGGTCCGGCACCGTCTCGAAGGTGACGTTCGGCTCGCCGTCGGTGCCGACCTCGCGGACGTGGACCGCGAGCAGCTCGTCGCTCTCGCCGACGATCTCGACGGCGGCGTACCCCGCGCCGGTGAAGTTGCGAGACAGGAACCCGCCCGCGTTCGACGAGAGGATGCCGTCCGTGAGCGGCGAGAGCCCGGTGGCGGCCATCCGGCCGGTGTAGGAAGTCGTCGAGTACTGCATCGGGCCGGTCGAGAGGTACAGCCGGTTCTCGGGGCCGAGCGGGTCGGCGTCGAACGGGATCCGGTCGTACGCGAGCGACGTGTTGAGCCCGCGTCCGCCGACGAACTCGTTCAGTCGGTCGTCGATGGACGTCGTCTCGGCCGATCGCTCCGACAGGTCGATCGTGAGGAGCGGTCCTTGCGCGTGTCTCATACCTGCCCCGAGCGACGCAACGGCGATAAAGCTCCGGGTGGTGAGCCGGGGGCCGGGTCGCGGCCCCGGCTCATAATTCGAGCGTGTGGTGCGTCACCGCGTCGGCGCCGCTCGCCTCCTCGGGATCCGACCCGACGTCGAGGGTCGCGACGCGGAAGACGTCGTCCGCGCCGTCGACCGGGATGGGCAGGCCGCCGGGGTTCACCCGGGTCGTGCCGCCGCGCTCCTCGACGCCGTGCGCGTGGGTGTGGCCGTGGAACACGTAGTCGTAGTCGCCGCAGCCGACGAGCGCGTCGACGACGACGCCGCTCGTCCCGTGGGTGACGGCGACGTCGACGGCGTCCGTTCGGTCCGCGCTTCCGGCGTTCGTTCCGCTCCCGGAGCTTCCGCCCCCGAACGAGAGCGTCCCGGCCTCGCCGAGGTACGTTCCGAACGACTCCACGGTCGACTGGACCGCCCACTCCCCGTCGTTGTTGCCGCGGACGGCGTAGAAGTCGACGCCGTCCGCGTCGAAGGGGGTCACGGAGAAGGGGGCGACGAAGTCGCCGCAGTGGACAACGGCGTCGACGTCCTCTCGGTCGAACAGCGCTACGGCCGCCTCGACGGCGGCGAGGTCGTCGTGCGTGTCGGAGACGATGCCGATGCGCATTGATCGTCTCGACGGTCGCGTCGCGCGAATATAAATCTCGGCCGCCGGCGGCGTCTCCTTCGACCACTCCGACCGCACCCCGAACGCGTTCACCGCGAATGGTCGCTCCGCGCCGTACACGTTCCACCCCGAGCAGGGGTCGCCGCTCATCGTCGAGGAGGGGACCCGGTTTCGGACCCACTTCGCCACCGCCGGCGACGGGGGCTGACGGAGGATCGTCCCGGCCGTCGTCTCAGGCCTGCTCGGCGCCGTAGAGGACGTTGACGTTGACCCGGACGGTCACGTCGCCCGTCTCGATGCCGGTCGCGGCGTCGCCGCCGCCGGCGTCGCCGACCGCCGCGGTTTCGGCGACGCGGTACGGCGTCACCCCGCCGTCTGTGGTGGAGACGCGGTAGACGCCGGTGACCGCGAGCCCGCTGGAGTTCGCGAGTACGGCCGCGTCGTCGTCGGCGTTCGCCATCGCGTTCTCCAGCGCCGTCGCGCGCACCTCGCGCTCGCGCTCCTCGCTCAGCCCGAACTCGATCCGCTGTACCTCGTTCGCGCCCGCGGTGACCGCGACGTCGATCACCTCACCGACCGCGTCCACGTCGTCGATCGTGACCTCGTAGCGGTGGATGCCCCGGTACGTCGTCCGCTCCGGATTCTCCCTGCTCTCGCGTGACTCCCGGACGTCGTACCTGTCGGTCCGGATGTCGTCCTCGTCGAGCCCCCAGTCGGTCAGGGCCGCCCGGACCGACTCGTCCGCGACGGAGAGTTCGTCGCGGACTTCTGCCGAGTCGTTCCCGGTCGCGGTCACCGCCACGTGGACCGTGGCGCGGTCCGGCTCGGCCGTGGCTTCGCCGTCCGCGGTCACTTCGATACTCCTGTCGAGCGCCGGTTCCCCGTCCGAGGCGGCGTCCGGACCGGTCCCGGTCGAGCCGGCGAGCCCCGCGCAGCCCGCCAGCGCGACGAGCAGCGCGAGTCCCGCCGCGGTCGCCAGTCGTCGGTTCATGTGCGACCCGTCGCTCGGAACCCATAATAAATCGCCGATGAGACAAAGAACCGCTTTCGTTATCGGCCGTGTCACCCCGCAGCGGGGTCGCTACGCCGCGTCGTCGGTCTCGTATTTCGCGCCCGTGGTCCCCTTCCGGTCGGCCGCCTCTTCCGAGTCGTCGTGATCGGTGACGACCGACTGCTCCGACGGGAGCCCATCGTCCTCGCTCGTCTCTCCGTCGTCTCCTCCCTCGTCGTCCGGGTCCTCGTGGTCGGCGATCACCGGCTCCCCCGGCTCGTGGTCGTCGGTCTCCGATGCCGGCGCGTCCCCCTCGTCGTCCGACCCCCTCGTCGGGGTGGGCGCGGGACCCGAGTCGTTCGGACCCGAGAGCGTAGCGCCCCGCGCCGCGTCGGCGTCGCGCTCCACGCCCCCGTTCCGCGGGCCGGTGATCCGACGGCCCGACCCGAACAGCCGCTCGCGGATCGAACGGCTGCTCGGGCGTTCGGCGAGCAGCACCGAGCAGTCCACGTCGTGGATCACGTCCAGGTGCAGCGAGTCCGAGACGAGCCGGGAGAGGAGGCCCTTCTCCGTGGCGCCGATGACGACGAGCGTGTTGGTCTCGGCCTCGCGCGCGATCGCGCTCTCGACGTCGCCGCCGTCGTCGACGACCCGATCCGCGTCCGCGAGGCCGTGTTCCGCCGCCCAGTCCGCGAGGAACCCCTCGCCCGCGTCGCGGTCCTGCGGTCCGTCGACGACGTGGAGCAGCGTCACCTCCGCGCCGGCGGTCCGGGAGAGCACGCTCGCGACCTCCGCGCCGAGCGCCGAGTCCGGACCGCCGGAGGTCGGCAGCAGGATCTTCGAGGTGTCGAGGTCGCTCTCGCTCAGGATGAGGAAGTCACAGGGGAGCTGGTTGGTGAGCTCGTCTATCGGGCGCTCCGCGCGGGCGGCGCTCCACAGCTGGTCCTCCCCCCAGCCCATCAGCACGGCGTCCGGACGGGTCCGCCGCGCCATGTTGAACACCTCCTCGAACGAGCGGTGCGAGACCACGGTCGACGTCGAGACGTCGACGTCGTACGCTTCGGCGGTCTCGCGGAGCCCCGACATCCCCTCCTCGGAGACGTCGGCGATCCGACCCGCGCCGGCGGACAGCGACATCCGCTCCGGGGCCTGCACGACGTGGACGATGTGGACGAGTCCGTCCTCGTGGTCGCTGGCGAGCCGACTCGCCAGCTCGACGATGGGGCCGTCGGTCCGGGGGTTCGAGATCGGCACCATGATCCGGTGGCCCTCGCTGGCGAACAGCGTCGCCTCCGTGGCGTCCAAGATCGGGACGTACGAGCGTCCCGCGGCCCGACCGAGCACCCACTCGGGCACCGTCAGCCGCCGGGTCATCCCCTCGAAGCGCGCCTCCTCCAGCCGCTCCTCGCTGGTCTGGAAGTAGTTCACGATCGTGACGAGCACCACCCCGCCGATCGTGTTGCCGAGCAGCACCGGGAGGACGAAGTCGGTCAGTCCGCCGACCACCGTGATGCCGCTGTACAGCCCGAGGTTCTGGGCGAACAGCAGGTACAGCACCTCGGTGAAGGAGACGACGACGTGGTAGAGGTTTCCGAGCGGGATCGCGAGGAACGCGAGGTAGACGACGACCAGGCGGGTGACGGAGTTCGTGGAGGCGAACCCGACCCAGACGACGCCGGCGACGATGAGGCCGGCCATCGCGGCCTTGAAGAAGAGCGGCCAGAAGCCGACGTCGAGCCCGCCGGACGAGACGTAGATCGCCGCGTCGACGACGGACTCGTCGGAGAAGACGCCCCCGTACGAGAGCACGATCGCACCGAACGCGCCGCCGGTGAAGTTCCCGGCGAGGACGATTCCCCAGTGACGCAGCAGCGTCGGGAGGCTCGCAAGCCGTTCCAGGGTGAGCGCCACCGGCGGGAGCGTGTTCTCCGTGTACAGCTGGTAGCCGCCGATGATGATGTAGATGAACCCCAGCGGGTACAGGAGGACGCTCAAAATCGGGTGGCTGTCGGTCGCGGCGGTCAGCGAGACGTACAGCATGAAGGTGATCGTGATCGCGAGCCCCGCGGCGACGCCGCTGAAGAAGAGCTCGCGCCCGCCGGAGGTCACCTCCTCGTCTGCCGCGGCGACGATCCGCTGGAACACCTCGTCGGACGAGAAGCGGTCTCGGACCGCCTCGCCGACCGCCGGCGCCCCGCTCCGGGAGCGCTCGACGACCTCGCGCATCGAATCGTCGTCCGGACGTGTCGAATCGGTCACTGTGCTATGGCACTGGGGCCGCGTTGAAAAGCACTTCTACTTCCGTCTTTTGCCGCGAAAAAAGCCAATACGGAACTTCCAACGAGAAAACGTGCGTCATTTTTCACGTTTGGCGGAGGAACGGGTGGGATCGTCCGAACGTGGTTCCGCGTCGAGAGCGAAGGCGCGGCCGAGGGCGAAGGCGCATCGACCGTCAGTCAGACACGGCTGACCGCCACGAGCCGCACCTCCACCTGTACGTCCTCGCCGATCGTCGCCTCGATCCGGTTGTCGAGGGACCGGGCGACTTCCTCAGCAGTGGTGCCCGGGGGCGCCCCGACGGTAACCACCACGCGTTCGGTGTCGAGGGGCGGTACCGTCCCGCTGCGCTCGATCTCGAGTTCGATCAGTTCGGCCCCGGAGCCCATCGTGTCGAGTTCGTCACCGACGGCGGTCTGGATGTCGGCTTCGGTCGTCGAGGCGACGTACGAATCGTAGGTGACTCCGCCGAGAAACACCGACAGCACGGCGATGGCGACGACGAGGATCGCGGCGCGTTTCAGGAGCGCCGAGCGCGCGTCGTCCTCGCGGAACCATCGCTGGGGCCGGTACCCCTCGTACCACAGCACCACCAGCGCGGAGAGGTTGATCGAGAGGGTGTTCACCGCGACGATCACGCTCGCGCCGATCACGAGCTGGGGAATCACGAAGGCGATCCCGATGCCGACGGCGGCCGCCGGCGGAATGAGTGCCACCGCGATCATCACGCCGACTATCGCCTCGGAGACGCCCGTCATCAGCGAGACGATCCCGGCGACCCCGGCGCCGATCGCCACGACGAGCACCAAGACGTTCGGGGCGAGTCGCTCGGAGACCTCGGCGAATTCGAGCGGGTCGATTCCGGGCGGTACCAGCGCGAGGTTCCGGATCGCGAACGCGAAGAGCGTCGCCGCAGCGATCGCGACGGCGACCCCGAGCACCTGCATCCACGCGCCGCGCCGAAACATGTCGTCGTCGTCGACGACGGTTCCGACCGCCGCCGACATCGCCGGGCCGATCAGGGGCGCGATCACCATCGACCCCACCACGGTCGCCGGCGAGTCGAGCAGGAGGCCGGCGGTCGCGATCACCGCCGATATCACCGTCATCAACACGTACGTACCGACCCCGGACACGAGGTCGTCGGCCTTCGCGTGCAGCTCCTCCCGGGAGATCCGGTCCCCGCCGTGCTGGGTGTCCTGGGCGTACTCCTCTTCGAGCGCCTCGAACCGCCGGGAGATGACCGTCTCCGCGTCCACGATGACGGTGTAGGTCCGCTCGTCGATCCCCGCCTCGCGGAGGCGCTCCAAGACGGGCTCGACCGCGGCGGTAGGGAGCGGGAACGTCGCGACCGCGGTGTACTCGCGCCCGCTCGTCTCGTCGCTGACGACGTAGTCCACCCCCTCCTCGTCGAGCGCTCGGACCACCGCCGCGCGCTTCCCCGCCGGGATCATGACCTGAACGAGTCGCACGCTCGTCCCTCTCGCCGGCGGTCCTTATAAGGGATGGTGGGGACGCCGATCCGGTCTCGCGAGAAACGGAACTTTAATGCGCGAATCCCTCGCACCTTCGGACACGAATGCTCTCGCCGCTGTTCATCGACACGTTCCTGCTCGATTACCATCTCGGGCACGTCATACTGCTCGGGTTCATCGTCTCGCTGCTCGGAGCCGCGCCGCTGAAGTCCCAGCGCGTGATCGCCTCCGTCTTCGGCGGCTTCGGGCTGATATTCCTCGTCGCGCCGTACACGACGATGCCCAAGACGTACGTCCTGATCGGCATCCCGCTGATCCTCATCGGCGCGCTGCTGTGGACGATGGCGGACAGCTGACCGGCGCGGGCGACTCCACCGACTCTCCGTCTCCTCTCCGATTCCCCCAGCCGCGAGGCCCCGTCTGCTCGCCGTTTCCGCTCGCCGTTGTTCGATCCCGCTCCTTTTTGCACCCCGGGCTACACTCACCGCCATGGTCACGGTACGGGCACCCGCGACGAGCGCGAATCTCGGTAGCGGGTTCGACGTGTTCGGCGCGGCCCTCACGCGGCCGGCGGACGTCGTCACCGTCGAGAAGGCGGCGGAGACGACGATCGAGGTCACCGGCGTCGGCGCGCAGTACATCCCCGAGGACCCCGAGAAGAACACGGTCGGCGCGGTCGTCGAGGCCCTCGACGCGCCCGCGCGAATCCACATCGACAAGGGGGTCCGCCCGGCCTCCGGGCTCGGCTCCTCGGCCGCCAGCGCCGCGGGCGCCGCGGTCGCACTCAATCGGCTGTACGACCGCGGGCTCTCCCGGTCCGAACTGGTCCCGATCGCCGCCGAGGGCGAGGCGGTCGTCTCGGGCGTCGCCCACTCGGACAACGTCGCGCCCTCGATCCTCGGCGGGTTCACGGTGACGACGACGGACGGCACCCACGCGGTCGACGCGGCGGTCCCCCTCGTCGTCTGTCTCCCCGACGTCGCGGTCTCCACCCGCGACGCCCGCCGGGTCGTCCCCGAGACCGCGCCGATGGAGGACCTCGTGGAGACGGTGGGCAACGCGGCCACCCTCGCGATCGGGATGTGCCGTTCCGACCCAGACCTCGTCGGCGCGGGCATGTCCGACCCGGTCGTCACTCCCGAGCGCGCGCGGCTGATCACGGGGTACGACGACGTGCGCGCCGCCGCCTTCGACGCCGGCGCCGCGGGCGTCACGGTCAGCGGCGCCGGCCCCGCCGTCATCGCCGTCTGCCGCGAGGGGCGTCGTCGGGGGGTCGCCGCCGCGATGCTGGACGCCTTCGCCGACGCCGGGATCGACGCCCGCGCCTACCAGACCAGGATCGGCAAGGGGTCGACGGTGCTGGCGGAGTGAGGACATCGACTGAAACGCGAGCGACGGCGACCCCGACGCGCCCGCCCGCGCTCGAACTAAAGACGCTCGCCGCGCTCGAACCGGCGTCCTCGCGTTCTTCTCCCTTGCCGCTCAGTTCAACCGCTTGTCGCGGAACGCGCGGATCACGTCCTGCCGGGCGATGATCCCGACGATGCGGCCGTCGTCGTCGACGACGGGGACCCGGTTGATGTCGGGCTCCTCGCCGGCGAGCATTCCGAGCACCGCGTCGACGTCGCTGTCGGGGGTCACCGTCGCCACGTCGGTGCTCATCACGTCGGAGACGGGCCGGTCGGCGTTCCGGACCATGTCGACGCCGAGGTCGAGGTCGCCCCACGGCGCCTTCACCTGATAGGTGAGCGTGTCCACGAACGGCGGGAGCCCGATCGGGATCCACAGCGTCTCGTCTTCCGGCTCGAACAGGTCGACGAGGTCGGACTCGGTGACGACGCCGACCACGCGGTCGGCCTCGTCGACGACGGGGAACCCGCTGAACGGGTAGCGAGCGAACTTCTTGAACACGTCCGCCACGTCGTCGTCGGGGGCGACCGTCTGCACGTCGGTCTCCATCAGGTCTCGCGCTTGCATACGGTCGCCGTCGCGGCCGGGCTCCGTAGGCGTTTCGACCGGCGCAGCGGCTCGTCGCGTGTGGACGGGTAAAGAATGGCCGGGGTGGGCTCCGAACCCACGATCTCCGCATGTCCCAGGTCCGAGGCTCGGCGGAGCCACGGGAAGGACGCGGACGCTTCCAAGGCGTCACCGCACCGAATCTCCGAACCCTATGAGTGCGGCGCTATGTCCAGCTAAGCCACCCGGCCTCACCTTCCCGTACCGCGATGAGACCCTTTAACCTTCCCATCCGTCGGAAGGGTGTGAGTCGGTGACAGAGGGGTCGCGGGCGAGATGAGCGATCCGAGAATCGGACCCTGCGGATTTATGCGGGGCGGGGCGAATCCCCGGGACATGAGCCTTCCCGACCTGCTCGCGGAGACCGTCGGCGACGAGAGCGTCGCCGCCGAGGTCTCCCTCGGGGGAGACGACCGGCTCGCGGTCACGCCGACGCGAACGCTCGTCTACCGCGGTGACGGGCTGCTGTCGGACGAGTCCGTCACGGAGTACTCCCACGACGTCGAGCGCATCTCGGTCTCGACGGGCCGCCGAAAGGCGAAACTCACCCTCGGCTACGGCCTCGACGGCGACGAGACGATCTCGCTCCCGGCCAGCCGCGCCGACGAGGTGCTCCACCCGGTCCTCGCCGGCGTCCTCTCGGCGACCGGCGTTACCGACCCCGGCGAGTCGGTCCTGCGCACCTTCCGCTTCTCGGAGTTGACCCTCGTCGTCACCAGCGACCGACTGGTCAAACACGTCGGCTCCGCCGTGTGGGACGAGGAGTTCGAGGAGTTCTCGTACGCGGACCTGGCCGACCTCGACTTCGAGGAGGGGACGGTCGCCACCGCGGTCGTGCTCGCTCACGGCGGCCGCTCCGAGCGGTTCAAGGCCCCGAACGAGTCCGCCCGGGCGCTGCGGGAGACGCTCGTCGACGCCGTCTGCGCGTACCACGACGTCGACAGCTTAGAGGAGTTCCGCGTGACCGTCGCCGCCGACGACGAGGGCGACGCGGACACCGACGGCACGACCGACTTCGGCGAGGGCCCCGACCCGCTGTCGGCCTCGCCGGTCGCCGACGCGGAGGCGGACGCCGAGGGGCGGGACGGCGTCGCGGACGAGGGCGACACCCCGCTCTCGGCGGACGACGCGGGAGGGGCCGACCCGACCGACGAGGCCGACCCGCTCGGCGCCGCCGAGCCGGCACGACCCGCCGCCGACGCCGACGGCGCCGTCGCCGGACGCTCGTCCGGGTCCGACCCGCTGACGGAGCGCCCCGTCGACGACTCAGCGGTCGGCGTCGACTCGCCGCCAGCGACGGACGTCGCGAGCGACACCGCCGGGGAGCCCGGCGGCCCCACGGGGCGGGCCGCGTCGGCCGGGGTCGGGGAGCCGGCGGCACGAGACGAGGCCGCGGCGCAGACCGACGACGACGCCTTCGACGGGTCGCCGTTCGAGAGCGCGGGCGTCGAGGGCGAGGACCTCGCGACCGAGGTGGCAGAGCTTCGCCATACCGTCGAGCAGCAGTCCGAGCGGCTCGACCGGCAGTCGACGCTCATCGAACAGCTGATCGAGGAACTCCGCCGCGGACGCTGAGGTCGGCGACGCGGGCCGGTCTCGATTCTCCGGTCCGATTGCGCGGAGTGCAACTTATACTCCCGACGATGGAGACACAGCGAGCGACAGCACGGCTGGGCACCTGGCTCGACGGGACGCTAGGCGGCGCCGTGGCCACGTAGGCTTGCCTCGTCGTCACTGTCGGCATCCTCCTCCTTCTGACGGTCGCGATCGGGTGGCCGCCGCTCTTGCGGATCGTTCGGATCGGCGAGCGGGCCGTCGCGAACCGGCGGTCCCGTCAGTCTTCGGCGATTCCGCGATCCTGCTCGACCTCCGCTCCTGGATCGATCTGCCGCCGCCGCAGGCGTGGTGGCGCTCGAAGACGAGCGCCGTCGAGCGGATTCAGGACAGGTTCGCCAACGCCGGGATATCGATCCCGTACCCGCAGCGGACGGTCACGTACCCGTCGGAGACGGCGGAAGGGGACGAAACCGTTGAGCGCGTCCGACGCCTCGACGACAATGACGGCCGCGCGAGCGACCCTTCGGTCTGCGGAGGATTCGGCAGGTTCGACGGGTCTGGCGGCGGCCTGTGCTGACTTTCCACGCGCCCGATCAGCCGCGTGTCACGTTTAGGTCTACCCGGATGTTCTCCGCGAACGGCGGCTCTCTGACGTCGATCTGGATGTCGTTGCCACGGAGCGTGTTTGTCGCGATCACGCCGTCCGCGCCCGACCGAATGAGTACGCCGGTCCCGCAGTCGTTGATGGCGTTTCCGGTGACACTGAAACTGTGGGGGCGCTTCGTTCGGCGGAACTCCGTCTCGTCGTCTTCGTCGACCGGGACCGTCCGGGCGATGAACCCGACACCGCAGTTCTCCACGTGGTTGTTCGCGACGGTGAGATCGAAGGATGTCTCGTCGGCGGTGTCTTGGATATCATCCAGGACGTGGGTCTGTTTGTACTCGATCTCTAACCCCGCCTCCCCGCCCGGATCGGCGGCGATGGGTTCAAGTTCCAGGTCTCGACAGACGTTCCCGACGATGGTCCCCTGCTGGGAAGGAGAGCACGCGATGAGGCTGTGGCCGCCTCTCGAACAGAAGTTCCCGACGACGCTGAAGTTCCCGACGTTGTACGGGGCGATGTTGTTGAACGTGACGTCGGTGACGCGATTCCCTTGGATAAGCACGTCTCGCGACCGGCGGAGATCGAGGTCGTCGCGGGCGCCGCGGCTCGTGATCCCGTACCAGTTGGGGTCGATCACCTCGTTGTCCCGAACGACGACGTTCCGACACTCCGCGAACGACAGGGCCATCTGGAACCCGTTGATTGTCCGGTTGTTCGCGATGATGAGCCCGTCGCAGTTCTCCGCCTGAACGGCGTGGTTGTCCAATCGCGTGTCCGCCGCGTCGAACTCGATGTTCGCGACCGCGGCCTCGTCGCCGCGGACGCGGATCAGGTCGTGGCCGACGCTGAGTTCGCGCTCGGTAAATCCGACCCTCGACCCCGTTGACGACGCGACGAACCGTGTGCCGGCGCTCCCGGTCAGAAGCGTTCTGTCGTACATCTCGGCCGGCGCGCCGAAACGGAACTCGTCCGTGTCGGCGACGACCGTTCCGCCCCGGTCGGGGACGTTATCGAAAGCGTACTGAAAAGCCTCCTCGGCGTTGCTGACGCCATCCGTCGTGAACTCGACGCCGCCGTTCTCGTTGCTCGCAACTCGATACCTGTCGTTGGAACGGTACACGTAGTACGTTGCCCCTGATCCCCCGGGCCCGCTTCGGCCCCCCTCTGCCTTCTCGGCGTCTCCCCGTCCGAAGACCGAGGTCAGTCCCGTTGCCGCACCGACGCCGCCGAGAAACGAACGTCGGTCCGTTCTGCCGATCGATTCCGCGGCCACTCGTTTCGTCTTGCTGTTGGACATCGGGTCGGTGTGGTTTCGCGTTCGGGAGTCGTCGGTCGGTGGCTTTGCGGTCGCCGGTACGTCGGCCGGTCGGCGGTCGAGGGTCGGGCGTGCCGTCCCACGCCCGATAGAGACCGCCCCGAAGCGGAGCGGCTCCGACCGACCGTGCCTTTCCCAGCAAATTTCTATTATTGGAAAATTAAATGAATCTTGCTATGAGAATAACGTATCGCTCCATAGCCTCCGGTCGTCGTCACGAGGAGCTCGTGAGGTATTGCGTGTTATAGAACGCGAGCGCCGTTGGGCGGACCCGAAGACGGGGCGTCGACCATGCCTAGCGATCTCGACCGAACCCGGCCGCGAACGTCGCCTCGTCGACCGCGAGGACCGTCGGCCGCCCGTGCGGACAGGCGTAGGGGCGGTCGCACTCGCCGAGGCGATCGAGCAGCGAGCGCTGCTCCTCGCGGGTCAGGTCGCCGATCTCGCCGCGCTTCAGCGACGGGTGACACGCCAGGTCGGCGAGCAGCGCCTCCCGGGCGTCCCGCTTCGGTTCGCCGCCCGACAGCGACGCGAGCGCGTCCCGGAAGGCGTCGGCGTCGGCCGCCCGGCCGAACGGCGCCGGCGCGGTCCGGAGCCTGACGGTCCCCCCGCCGAACGGCTCCGTCTCGAAGCCGAGCGCGCCGAGCGCGTCGGCGTGCGCCTCCGTCGCCGCGGCCTCGTCCGCCGACAGCGACACGGTCGCCGGCGGGTCGAGCGCGGCGGTCGCCACCGGCTCGTCGGCGAACGCCCGGCCGAGCCGCTCGTAGTTCACGCGCTCGTGGGCGGCGTGACCGTCGACGACGAGCAGCTCGTCGCCCGCCTCGACGAGGAGGTAGAGGTCGCGGAAGGTCCCGATCGGCTCCGCGTCTGCGAACGCCCGAGGGCGCTCGCCGCCGTCGCCACCGACCGGGTCGAGCGCCGACGCGATCCCGGTGTCGACGCCCGCCTTCCGCCGGAGGTCGGCGCCCGTGAGCGCGTCCCCGACCGCCGACTCGACCGCGTCCGCGACCCGCTCGGCGTCGCGCAGCCCGACCTCCCGCTTCGCGGGGTGGACGTTCGGGTCGACGCGCGCTGGCGGCACCGCGACGTCGACGGCCGCCACCGGCTCGCGGCCGTCCGGGAGCAGGCGCCCGTACCCGCCCCGGACCGCCGCCGCGAGCCGGTCGTTCCGCACGGGTCGCCCGTTCACCGACACCCGGACGTGGTCGCGCGAGGCCCGCGTCACGGAGGGGTACGCGAGCGCGCCGGACACGTCGACGGAGGGACGTTCTCCCCCGTTCGTCCGGACCTCCACGCTCGCGGCGAGCTCGGTCGACCGGCTCGCGGTCTCGCGGTCGTAGACGCCGAACAGCGCGTCTGTGACGCCGGTGCCGGGCGTCGACAGCGTGGTCGACCCGTCGTGTTCCAGCGTGAACGCGACTCGCGGGTTCGCGAGCGCGTAGTCTGCGACCAGCGCGGATATACGGGCGAACTCCGCGGCCGGCCCCGCGAGCGACTCGCGACGCGCCGGGCGCGCGGCGAACAGGTCCTCGACGACGACCGTGGTCCCGCGGGCGCGGCCGGCGTCGGCGACCTCCACGTCCGTTCCGTCGCCGCCCGTCGCCCTCGCGCCGTCGACGACAACCCGCGTACCCACGGCGTCGCCGTCGCTCGTCGTCAGCTCCAGCCGCGCGGCGTCGGCGATCGCGGCCAGCGCCTCGCCGCGGAAGCCAAGCGACGCGACGCCGACCGGGTCGCCGTCGGGCGCGAGCTTGCTCGTCGCGTGGCGCTCGACCGCGCGGCGGGCGTCCTCGCGACCCATTCCGTGCCCGTCGTCGGCGACCCGGATCCGGTCGGTGCCGTCGCCGTCGACCGCGACCTCGACCGCGCCGGCGCCGGCGTCGAGCGCGTTGTCGACCAGCTCCCCGACGACCCGCGCCGGTCGGGTGATCACCTCGCCGGCGGCGATCCGCTCGGCGGTGGCGGGGTCGAGCCGGCGGACGCGGGCCGGCCTCTCGGTCGGGTCCGTCGTCCCGTCCGGACGACCCTCGTCGGCGCGCTCATCACCCCCCATCGTCGAGCCTCGACTGGAGGTCGTGGAGGGCGTTCAGCGCCTCGATCGGCGTCATGCGCGCGAGGTCGAGGTCGCGCAGCTCCGCGGCGAGGTCGCCATCGGGGTCGCCGCCGGTCCCGTTCCCTCCGCCCCTGTCGTCTCCGGTCCCGTCGTCCGCGATCGACGCGTCGCCGTCGTCGTTCGGTTCGCCGCTCGCCTGGCCGTCCGTGCCCTCCTCGGCGAGGAACTCCCGGAGCGAGACGTCGTCCGGGTCCGACTCGGTGGTCGGCGTGTCGCCCTCGGTCGGCGCGTCCGGCGCGTCCGGTCCGCGTTCTCCCGAGACCGCGTCCCCGTCGGCGGGGCCGGCCGTCTCGGCGTCGACCAGCGACCGCGAGCGCTCGACCACGGGCGCGGGGACGCCGGCGAGCTCCGCGACCTCGACGCCGTACGACGAGGACGAGGCGCCGGGGACGACCCGGTGGAGGAAGGTCACGTCGCCGTCCTCACGGGTGGCGGTGAAGTGGAGGTTGAAGACGCGCTCGCGCTCGTCGGCGAGGTCGGTGAGCCCGTGGTAGTGCGTGGCGAACAGCGCGGTGGCCCCGAGTTCGTCGTGGACGAACTCGGCGGCGGCGCGGGCGATGGCCCGGCCGTCGGTGGTGGCGGTGCCCCGGCCCACCTCGTCGAGCAGGACGAGCGAGTCCGGCCCGGCGTCGTGGAGGATCTCCGTCAGCTCGCTCATCTCGCGCATGAACGTCGACTGGCCGCCCGCGATGTCGTCGGAGGCGCCGACGCGGGTGAACAGCCGGTCGAAGACCGGGAGCGTGGCGGCCTGCGCGGGGACGAACGAGCCGGTCTGCGCGAGCACCGTCGCGAGCGCGACCGCCCGCATGTACGTCGACTTCCCGCTCATGTTCGGCCCCGTGATCACCGCGACGGACCCCCGAGGGAGGTCGACGTCGTTCGGGACGAACGACGCCTCCGCGCGCTCGACGACCGGGTGACGGCCCCCCTCGATCTCGATGCCCGCGTCGGGGTCGTCGCGGATCTCCGGGCGGACGTAGTCGCCCTCGACGGCGACCGCCGCCAGCGAGCAGCACGCGTCGAGCTCGGCGAGCGCGTCCGCGAGCCCTTGGATCCGCTCCGTCTCGTCAGCGACGCGTTCGCGGACGTCGGCGAACAGCTCGTACTCTACGGCGTCCGCGCGCTCGGCGGCGCCGACGATCTCCTCCTCGCGCTCCTTGAGCTCCGGCGTGTAGTAGCGCTCGCTGTTCTTCAGCGTCTGCCGCCGGCGGTAGTCGTCGGGGACGCGGTCGAGGTTGGCGTCGGTCACCTCGATGTAGTAGCCGTGGACCTGGTTGTGGCCGACCGACAGCGAGTCGATCCCCGTGCGCCCGCGCTCCGCCGCCTCCAGGTCGGCGACCCACTCGCGCCCCTCGCGCTCGGTCGCGCGGAGCGCGTCGAGGTCGTCGTCGAACCCCTCGCGGACCACGCCGCCGTCGGTGATCTCGGGCGGGGGGTTGACCGCGATCGCCTCGTCGATCAGCTCGCGGACGTCGACCAGCTCGTCGAGGCGCTCGCGGAGGTCGCGGAGGTGGTCTGTTCGGGGGTGATCGGAATCGTCATTTTCGGCGTCCTCGCCGTCCGCGCCCGCCAGCGTCGCCTTCAGCTCCGGTACGACCGCGAGCGTCGTGTGCAGCGAGCGCAGGTCGCGCGCGTCGGCCCGGCCCCGCGAGACGCGCCCGACGAGACGTTCCAGGTCGTAGGCGGCCGCGAGCGCGTCGGCGATCCCCTCGCGGACCAGCGTGCGGTCGGCCAGCTCGCCGACCGCGTCGTGGCGGCTCCGGACCGCGTCGGCGTCGACGAGCGGCCGCCGGAGCCACCGTTCCAGACACCGCCGGCCGAGCGCGCAGTTCGTCTCGTCGAGGACGTCGAACAGGGTGTCGCTGGCGCCGAGGCCGCGATTCTCGAACAGCTCCAGGCTGCGCTGGGCGGCGGCGTCGAGCTGTAGTCGGTCGCGGGGGTCGTACCGCCGGATCCGCGTGACGTACGAGAGGGGGCCGTCGTCGCCCTGCGTGTACTCCGCGTACGCGAGCACGGCGCCGGCCGCGCGCAACTCGGCGTCGGCGTCGAACCGCCGGTCGGGCGCCGGGAGGTACGGCTCCAGCCGCTCGGTCGCGGCGCGCCGCTCGAAGGCGTCGGAGTCGTACTCGTGGCGCGCCCAGCCGTTCTCGGCGTCGGCGGGCTCGAACGCGGGGGCGTCCGGTCCCGCGATCAGCTCCGCCGGGGCGATCCGGTCGAGCTCGCCGGCGACCGCGTCGCGGTCGCCCGACGTGACGAGACACTCGCCCGTGGAGACGTCGACGGCCGCGAGGCCGACGGGCGCGGAGCCCGAGGCGTCTCCGCTGTCGCCGCCGGCCTCGCTCCCCCCGGCGGCCACCGCCGCCACGTAGTTCGTGGTGCCCGCTTCCAGCAGGTCGTCCTCGACGACGGTTCCCGGCGTGATCACCTCGGTGACGGCGCGGTCGACGAGCCCGGACGCCTGCTCGGCCTCCTCGACCTGGTCGCCGACGGCGACGCGGTAGCCGGCGTCGAGCAGCGACTCGAGGTAGGGCGCGGCGTTGTCGATGGGGACCCCCGCCATCGGGTAGTCGCCGGTCGAGTCTGACCGCTCCGTGAGCGTCACCTCGCAGACCCGCGCGACGACCTCGGCCGCCTCGCAGAACGCCTCGTAGAAGTCGCCGACCTGGAACAGCACCAGCGCGTCCTCGTGGGCGGCACAGAGGTCCGCGTACTGCGAGAGCATCGGCGTGAGCTCCTCGCGGGCGGCGGCGATGCCCGGCGGGAGCCCGGTCGCGACCGCTCGGTCCGCACTTGGCATACCGCGAACCCGGGCGCCCGCGGACATAAACGGTACGGAGGGCGGCGGGTGCGAGCGTTCGGAGGGCGGCGGGTGCGAGCGTTCGGAGGGCGCGAGGGCGGTCGCGCGGCCCGCGAGCGGTCGCGACCGCCCCCGAATCGCCGAGACTCTTACAACGATGGACCCCTCAGTACGCACGTGACGAACCGGACGATCATCGTCGGCATGGCAGCGACGTTCATCGGGCTGACAGCCCTGCTCCTCGTCGCCGGAGTCGTGGTCTCGCCGGTCCTGCTGGCCGTGGCCGTGCCGTTCGGCGTCGTCTCGTACTTCCTCTGGTACCACGCCAGCGGGAAGCTCCGCGAGCGCGTCCGTCGCGAGGCGGCGCGAGCGGGTCCGACCGAGCGCGAGCAGGCCCGCCGCCGCGCCCGGACGGCCGAACACCGCCGCTCCGCGCATCGAACCGCGGGCGCGACCGACGGCGGCTTCGGCCGTGCGGCGGCCGGCGGCGCGAGAGGCGCGGCCGGCCCCGGCGCCGGCGGACGACGCGATCCGCGGGACAGAGCGCCGCCGACTCGCGGAATGGCCGCGTCCACGGCCTACGAGACGCTCGGCCTCGACCGCACCGCCGATCAGGAGACGGTCCGCGCGGCGTACCGAAAGCGGGCGAAGCGGCTCCACCCCGACGGCGAGGACGGCGACGAGGAGGCGTTCAAAGAGCTGAACGAGGCGTACGAGACGCTGAAAAACTGAGTCCCGGCCGACTCGGGATCTCGGGTCAACGGTCGCGGGTGTCGTCCGTGTCCGCGTCGTCCGAATCGCCGATGCCGGCCGTTTCTCCTCCGTCGCCCGTTTCTCCTCCGTCGCCCTCCCCGAGCGCCTCGGCGATGGCGGTCGCCGCGTCGGCGAACTCCTCGCGGGTGTTGACGTTCGTGAACGTCCGCGCCGTCGTCCGCGAGCGAATGGTCTCGTCGCCGACGACGACCCGGTCCAGCTCCGAAAGCGGTGCCACCACCTTGCGGTCGCCGCGGGCGAGCGCGCGGTCGCAGGCGGCGGCCATCGCCTCGGCGCGGTACACCGCCTGCGTCGTCTGGAACCAGCGGTCGTCGAGCTGCGGGACGGCCGCCTCGCGGCCCGCGGCGTCCCCGCGGAGAGACGCGAGGAACGCGGGGTCGACGAAGGGCATGTCGCAGGCGACGACGGCGACGTACTCCGACGCCGCGGCGCGGCAGGCGTTGCGGATCCCGGCCACGGGACCGAGGTCGGGCTCCTCGTCGAGCGCCCACGTGAGCGGGAGCCGGAGCCCGTCGAGCGCCGCGGCGATCGCCTCGCGCTGGTCGGGGCGACAGCTGATCACGAGGTCGTCGACGACGCGGTCGCCGCTCGCGGCGCGGGCCGCGCCCGGCGGGACCGGGTCGTCCGCTCCCGCGAGCCGGTCCGCCACCCGTCGGATCATCGGAACGCCGGCGAGTTCGGCGACCGATTTGTCGCGGTCGCCGAAGCGGGTCGAGTGCCCGCCGGCGACGATCGCTCCGGTCGTCACGGACGGATCTGCGTCGGCCGGGGACTTGCCGGTTACGGTGGTGTCGGTCGGGGCCGTTGGGACGGTTTCAGCCGGTCGCATCGAAGCGGTCCGTCCCGCCGTTTCAGCACCGCGAGCCTCCGAAAAGCGACCCGTTAAGTGGCCGGCGACCGATGGTTCGAACATGGCAGAGGCCACGGATTTGGAGGAGCTGAAGCGGGGGACCGAACTGGTCAAGCGCGGCTTCGCGCGGATGCAGAAGGGCGGCGTGATCATGGACGTCGTCAACCGCGAACAGGCCCGCATCGCGGAGGACGCCGGCGCGGTCGCCGTGATGGTGCTGGAACACGTCCCGGCGGACATCCGGAAGCGCGGCGGCGTCGCCCGGATGCCCGACCCCGAGCGGGTCCCCGAGGTCATCGACGAGGTCTCGATCCCCGTGATGGGCAAGTCGCGCATCGGTCACCGCAAGGAGGCGGAGATCCTGGAGGCGCTCGGCGTCGATATGATCGACGAGTCGGAGGTGCTCACGCCGGCCGACGACGAGTACCACACGGACAAGCGCGACTTCGCGTCGCCGTTCGTCTGCGGCGCCCGAAACCTTCCGGAGGCCCTCCGCCGCATCCGCGAGGGCGCGGCGATGATCCGTACGAAGGGCGAGGCCGGCACCGGCGACGTCAACCAGGCGGTCAAACACCAGCGCACCATCAAAAACCAGGTCCGGACGCTCACCGGCCTCAACTACGAGGAGCGGGAGAAGTGGGCCCGCGAGCACGGCGCCCCCCGCGACCTGGTCCACGAGACCGCCGAGGCCGGCCGGCTCCCGGTCGTCAACTTCGCCGCCGGCGGCATCGCGACGCCGGCCGACGCCGCGCTGATGATGTACCACGGCTGTGACGGCATCTTCGTCGGCTCCGGCATCTTCGGCGCGGAGGACCCCGCGGCGATGGGCAACGCCATCGTCGAGGCCGTCAACAACTGGGACGACCCAGAGGAGCTCGCCCGGATCGCGAGCGGGACCGGTAAGGGGATGAAGGGCCAGTCCAACGAGGACATGCCCGAAGAGGAGAAGCTGCAGGGTCGTGGCGTTTAAATAGGCCCTTTCGCCCCGACACCGGTCGACGAACCCGACCATCGCGCGACCGGATCGCCCCCTCACGCGACCGATTTATACCGAACCGACCGTCTAGCACCGAGCTTCTCGGGATTCGCCGCTCCTCCAGTTATCCCTGACCGGCGACGGCCGACTTCGACCCCGGTCGGCTCGTCGCTCGTTCAGGGATCGACCCGCACCAGCCACGCATCGGGGTCGTCGAGCTCGGTCCGGGTCGGGAGATTCTCGGGGCGCTCCCAGACGACGCCGGCGGCTTCGATCCCCCGAGCGTCGGCGACGTGTCGGAAGAAGGCGGCGCCGCGCTCGTACTGCCGGCGCTTCATGCCCAGTCCGAGCAGGCGCTGGGCGAGCCGTCGGATCGGTCCGCCGCCTCCGCGACGCTCGTCGAGCTTCCGCCGCAGGTCGGCGTACTCGTCGTCGAAGGCGCGGTCCATCAGCACCTCCGCGTACCCCTCGACCGCCGTCATCGCCGCCTGCAGCTCGCCGAACGCCTCCGTGTCGAGCCCGCCGAGCGTCACCTCGCGGCCCGTCAACCCCTCGACGCCGCGCTCGACGCGGGACTCGAGGTACTCCGGGAGCCACGGCGCCGCGCCGAACTCGGCCGCGTGGGTCACCTCGTGGAAGGCGATCCATCGCCGGAACCGCGGGTAGTCGACGTCGAGCGATGCCGCGACGGCGACGATGTTCGGGTGGACGAAGTAGAGGCCGTGGTCTGCGTCCGGCTCGTCGGCAAGCAGCAGGGGGTCGTACTGCCCGAGCACGTTCCGCGCGAGGAAGCCCAGCGCGAACGCCATCGTCCCGGTGTTGGTGATACGCGAGACGTCTCGGGAGAACGCCGCGACGGGACCGCCGGGGCCGACGCGGTCGTCAAAGCCGTCGGGGGCGCCGGGATTTCCGGGACCGCCTTCCGCCCCCGCCCGCCCGCTCGCCGCCGCCTCGATCGGCGCCATCACGTTCCGGAAGGTGTCGACGCTCGCGTCGATCCAGTGGTGGCGGTTCTGCACCTCGATCGCGTCGGGCACGTCGAACGCGATCCCCGCGACCTCGCCCAGCCGTGCGCGAGCCTCACGGACGTCGGTGGCGTAGCCCTCCCGCTCGGCGGCCGTGAGCGCGAGCGAGCCGGGGTCGGTGCTCGCCTTCGCGGCCGTCGCGGCCCGGTCCCAGTCGATGACGCCGCTGCCGGACGCCTCGGAGACCGTGCGCAGGCTTTGGAGAATGTCCATACGAACGGGAGGGGTGCCCGCCTCAAATCGCTTGTGTCGGTTCGGCAGCGACGAGAGCGTCGGTGCGATCAGTCGTCGCCGGCGATACCCGACGGGGTCTCGTCGTCGGAACGGAGCTTCGCGACGCCCACCGCGACGGCGACGAGCGCGATCAGCGCGAGCAGGAGCCCGGCGATCGACCGCGCCGAAACGCCGCCGTCGGAGTCGCCGTCGGTCTCGTCGGCGTCCGCCTCGATGACGTCCGCTGCCGTTTCTGATTCGATGGCCGCCGCCGGCTCGTCGGCCGCGCCGAAGAGCTCGAACGGACCGATCTCGATGTCGCCGTCGCCGAGGTGGATCTCCAGGATGGTGAATGACGAGTCTGTCATATCCCGTTGTTCGTGGGGCAACGGTTTAGTCGTGGCGGCGGTGCCGCGACGACCGGTGGGCGCTCGGCCGTCCGGGACCGGCGGATTCTTGCAGTTCGCCGCGCCACTCCCGTCATGCACGAGCGCGGCCGGACCTTTCTCGACGACCTGCTCGCGACCGCCAGTCCCTCCGGGTTCGAGGCCCCGAGCCAGCGGGTCTGGGCCGACTACGTTCGCGGGTTCGCGGACGACGTCTCCGCGGACGCGTACGGTAACGTCGTCGCAGTCCACGATGGCGACCCCGACGCACCGACGGTCGCGCTGGCGGGCCACGCCGACGAGATCGGGTTCATCGTCCGCGACGTGCTCGACGACGGCTTCCTCCGGATCGCGCAGATCGGCGGCTCCGACCGCACCGTCTCGAAGGGCCAGCACGTCACGGTCCACGCCGACGAGCCCGTCCAGGGCGTGATCGGCCAGACCGCGATCCACCTGCGGGACCCCGAGGAGGACGTGTACGACGAGATAACCGGCCAGTTCGTGGACATCGGCGCGGCCGACGCCGACGGGGCCCGCCGACACGTCGAGGTCGGTGACCCCGTCACGTTCTCGACCGACTGCGAGGAACTCGTCGGCGACCGGATCGCCGCCCGTGGCGTCGACAATCGCACGGGCACCTGGGCGGTCGCCGAGGGGCTTCGCCGCGCGGCCGCGCGCGATGTCAACGCCACCGTCTACGCCGTCTCCACCGTTCAGGAGGAGGTCGGTCTCCGAGGCGCCCGGATGGTCGGCGTCGACCTCGACGACGTGGACGCGTTCGTTGCCGTGGACGTCACTCACGCCACCGATAATCCCGACGTCGAGATCGAACGCCGCGGTCCCGTCACGCTCGGCGGCGGCCCCGTGATCGGCCGCGGAAGCGCGAACCATCCGGTTCTCGTCGCCCTCGCACGCGACGCCGCCGCCAACGCCGACATCGACGCACAGCTTCAGGCGGCGGGAACCCGAACCGGCACCGACGCCGACGCCTTCTACACCGCTCGCGGCGGCGTTCCGTCGCTCACCGTGTCGATACCGAACCGGTACATGCACACGCCCGTGGAGGTCGTCGACCTCGGCGACCTCGACGCGGTCGCCGACCTGCTCGCCGCGCTCGCCGATGGTGCGGACGACGCCGCCCCGTTCGCCGTCGACGTCTGAGGGGCGTGCCGTGCCGCGACCTCTCGACCCGAACTGCTCCCCGCTATCGCGGAACTCGGGTCACGCTAAACCGGGGCACGGCGCGGTCGAAACGGAACTGTTTTACAATATCCTGCCCTACCCGAAAATGCGTTGAACGGACGTGCGCTCTGGTAGTGTAGTCCGGCCAATCATATTGCCCTCTCGAGGCAATGACCGGGGTTCAAATCCCCGCCGGAGCATCCTTTTGCCGTCGTCGTCCTGCGATTTCGAGCCCGTGGACCGATCAACAACCCATGTGGCTTCACGATACTGCGATGCCGGTTGTCGGGACACCCCGACGCAGTACAGCGATTAGAAAAATTTGCCCTGCAATCCGACTCGCAGGACGCCCCTGGAGGGTCCAGCGATGGATCTGAGCGAGTTCGCTGTCGTGCCGCAACCGACCGCTGAGCGGCTCTCCCAGCGGCAACGCGTCGATTACCGAACCGAGCGCGAAGACGCGATCAAGTGGCTGCTCGCGTTCGGCATCGACCCGAAGAAAGCAAACGGGTACGCCGAAAGCACCGTGCAAAACCGGATTTACCGGATGGACCAGTTCTACCGATACGTCTGGGACGCCGAGAACCGATACACGACGGCCGTGACACACGATCACGCCGACGCATGGATGCAGGAACTCGCGTACGCTGACTGTAGCGACACGCACCGTGACCTGTGTCAGAAGGCCGTGCGGATGCTGTTCAAATGGCGAGCACACGAACGCGGCGACGACGAGTGGGACCCGGAAATCTCGTTCTCCAGCAGCTCCGGCACGACCGCGCCGCGAGACTACTTGACGCTCGCTGAGCGGAAACACATCCGGGAAGCTGCGCTCGAATACGGGAGCATCCCGTCGTACAACAACGTCTCCCCGCGAGAACGTCGCGAGATCGCCGCGTACCTCGCGCAGCGATTCGAGAAACCCGTCGACGACATCACGCGGGACGACTGGGACCGCGCGAACAACTGGAAAATCCCGAGCCTCGTTAGTGTCAGCCTTGACGCCGCGTTACGCCCAATCGAAGTCGAACGCGCCGTCACGTCGTGGGTCGACCTCGATAACGGGATCCTTCGCATCCCGATAGAGGACAGCTCGAAAAACGAGGACAACTGGCGAGTCAGTCTCGGCAGCCGCTCGGTGAACGTGTTGCGACGCTGGCTCGCTCAACGCGAAACGTACGAGCTGTACGACGGACGCGACGAACTGTGGCTCACGCGTGAAGGCAACCCGTACGCCTCAGCGTCACTCCGCCGGGTGCTCCACGAGTTGTGTGAGATCGCCGGGATCGACTACGAGGATCGACAGATGAGCTGGTACACGATCCGGCACTCTACCGGGACGTACATGACGAGAGAGGAGGACCTCGCGGCCGCCCAAACTCAGCTCCGACATAAATCTGCGAAAACCACGATGAAATACGATCAGGTTCCAGTCGAAGACCGCCGCGACGCACTCGACCGGATCGGATAATACCGGCCTTGTCTCGAACGGCAGGGCAATGTTCTGGATGAATTGTTGGACAGGCGCTTCCTCTCGATTTTTCCCGAAATACTGACGGACTCGGGTGAGACGAGTGCTGAATGAATGAGGCTCATGTGGTCGGTGTACTTGTCCGCAAGTCGGAGTGTCCCACGGCTGCCGCAGCAACAGCTGTAGACGCGATTATTTCTGCAGTGATGGGGGTGGTGACGCCGGCACGCTTTCGGGCGTTGCTAGCGCGGTTGCTGGGCTTGATTCGGCGTTGTATCGCTGCCTGACCGGTGGGTGCGTAACACCTCCGAGACACCTGAATTGAGAGCGGTAGCTATGGATTTTTGGCTCTGTTGAAATCCTTCGGAAGTGATACACTCTGACCGGGGTGGTCAGTACAGGGGACTCACGTACCGCTCGCTTAATTCGTGATTCACAGCCAGTCAGTAGTAACGTACGTCACTGTGTCCATCGCCTCTCGGTTGGGGAATGCTTCGATAACTCGCTGGACGATATGGTAAAGTTCGTGCGAGGAGAGCGACTGGTCGGGGACGTAGAATACCCCGCTGTGAGAGTCTGCCGGCATCTGGACAAAGTCGTCGTCACTGGTGACAATAAGACGTCCCTCTTGGACGGCGTACAGACGAATCGTGGTGTCGTCGACGCCTTCTCCCAATTCGCTCACGTCGACGACACACTCTACGTCGTGGCCTGCTTTGTCGAGTTTGTCAGCCAATGGAGCCGCGATGTTCTCGTCAAGCAGAAACGACACCCGCATCACGACGATTCTGGCAGATCCTCGGGGCCGGTGATGATGCTCGGGTCGTCTTTTGCGGCTTCGTGAAGTTCTCGACGGCGTTCTTCGACCGTCCGCATCTCTTCGGGGTGGTCGTGATAGTACGCCAGTGCGTGGTAGACTTCGGACGTAGTGAGGTCAAAACGGTCCGCAACCGTCTGTGCGTCGAGGTCGCGCTCTTCGACCAGCGCGTGGATGTGGCTCACGGTGATTCGCCGGTCCCGAATGTGGGGCTCGTCGTGAATATCCGACTCGTCACCTGAGACGACGGTGTTCATCTGTTTCGACATAGGGTCGAATACCAGTGCAGTGGCCTTCAGTCTTTGCCGGTGCAGGCAATCGGCCGCGGAGTCTTTGTAGGTGAGGACTCACGTACCGCTCGCTTCGTTTCAGTGCGTTCGTCCGCAGAGAGGCGCGCGTATCTCGGACAGTTCCCAGCGATACAAACTCCGAGTGAAGCGAGCAGTACGCACTCTTCAGTGACCGACTGTTTCAGACGAGAACGTATCTGAAGAATAGGATTTCAATAGAGCCGGATTTTTGGTACTGGTTCGTTCGTGGTCTCGCCTGGTGTCTATGAGTACGGTAAGCGAATGGTGCCGTCGCGCGGGTAATCCTTCTGAAGGTGGAACGTGCGTATTGGATCGAGAGTCCATCGTGATTGCCAGGACTCTCGCGGCGATGGATCCTCGTGCACGCCGTCGAACCTCTCGATTTCGGCCCGCTCATCTGTTACATGCCGTTTAATCTACTTAAAAACCCGGATAGTTGCTGGTGAGGCAACTTCGACTCGCAGGACTCACACGTAACCTTGATCGAGACTCGACGTTGTTTTCGCGCTACTCTCCGCGATTGAGCTTCGAGCGACCGAGGCTGCACCTACCGAAGAACAGACAAAACACTCAAAAGCAGTGCCACTACGCACCACAGCAACACGTGTGGTTCACTCTACAACGCCAGTAGTGCCGCGCTCGTGAAGAACATCGGCTCGCCGAGGGCACGTCACTAACCAGGTCACGCGTCCGCATCGCAGTTCGCTGCTTGATGAACGCTCACGGCGGAGCGGTCGTTCGGTCGCCGATTATAACTGTGCGAGGTGGTCTCGAACGCTTTCATCTGGCGGGTGGATGTACCGGAGTGTTGACTCGATGCATTTGTGTCGGAGCTGTCGCCGGATCTCCTCGATGTTATTCGTGATTGTTGCGAGGTAAGTGGCGAGCGAGTGCCGCAGGGAGTACCACGAAATGTCTCGTCCCGCAATCGCAATGCCGGCTTCCTCCATGAGCGATCGAAGCCGGTTCCCGAGCGGCCCGGACGTGAATGCATTGCCCTCCCTTGTCAACCACAGCAACTCGGTGTCGTCGTACGCTGGATCTGCTGCGCGTTGCTCCATCCATTTTTCCAACGACACGCCGGTTCGCGAGTTGAACGGAGTTTCCCAGCACACATCGTTTTTTGTTGACTCGTCTTTCGGGATTTCCAGCCGGTTCGCTTCTAGATTCACCCACCCGACTTTCGCTCTCTCGATCTCGATCGGACGGAGCGCCGTATCAAGCGTGACGTGGAACAACGACGGGTACTTCCAACACCGATTCGCATCCTTCCAGTCACTCGGTGTGACCTCACTCTTCGGTTTCCCGAGCCGCTGTGCGAGCAGCGCACGGATCCGATCGCGTTCCTCTGGCGTACAGTTGTTATACTGCGTGACGGATTCATACTCAAGCACTGCTTCGCGCAGCGCTTTCCGCTCATCTAGTGTGATCGGGTCAGCCATCGGCCTCTCGCGTTGCTCGTTATCGAACAACGTGTGTGGCCGCCACACGTCACCGCCACGCTGATCCGCCCGCCACCTTTTGTACGCGAAAACCGCGCACGCATGCTTGCGTTTCGTCGATTCAGCGTACGGCTCTCCGGAGTCTTTCGTAATCTCATCGTCTTCGAGTTGTTCGACGTACCAGTCCGCGAGATCGTTCGTGACAATGAGTGTGTACCCGCCATGCTCTTTCCAAAGCCGCGGCAGCGTGCGACCCAGTCGTTTGAGATTGTTCGTTGCCGTGCTTGGCTCGTACCCTGTCGGGTTCCGTGCTGTCGGGCTGAGCCCGCTCGTAAGCATCCACTCCAGAAAATCGTTCATTTCCGCGAAGAAATCGGTTTTGCGTCGCTGCCCGAGCGTCTCTTGATACATGTTTTGCAGTACGTCTCGTGCCTCAAGCGTGCTTGCCTGAGCGGTGCTGGTCTGCATAGACGAGCAGTGAACCCGGGTTTAAAAAGCTAAATCTGAGTGACAATCGATCGCCACACACAAAAATTTATGTACAGTGATTCAAACGGCGTCGTGAGCCTCCGAGGGTTTATCAGTAACCCCACTTAGAACGGTGTGCTATGACAGAGAAAGACGAACTCTTCCTGTTCTTTCACCGTGAAGGGGCATATGAGCTGTGCGCAGCACTGCTTGATGCGCAGCGAACACGACAAACACTCATTGAACTGACCGATGTTCCCACACGGTCACTCGACCGACGGATCGCAGAAGCACGCGAATTATCACTCATCGAATTCGTTCCAACGGTCAAGTCCGAGCGCGTAGTCGCGTTACAACCCGATACCCTTCCGGAGCCATTCCATAGACGGTGTACAGCCCTTCTTAAGTATCATCGTGCAACGACACAAAACGGCCGCCGTGGTGACGCATCGTTCCGACCCTTACACCGCGACAATCTGAATGAACCGCAGCATCACGACGCGCCGCTAAAGCACATGAACTCCTTCAGTGGGCGTAGTCGCTTCAAACGCAGACGGTGAGAAAGCAACCTCATTCACGGTCGATTCCGTCGCAGTCATCAGACCGAACAACGGAACTGCGGTCCACTACCCGAGACGTACTCTACCCAACCTTCCCGTGCCGTTTGGCTGCATACATCGTTAACTCTCCGCCTTTAACTGGCCCCTCCGTCCGGTACGTGAGATAGTTCGGAGAGAGGCTCACAGAGACCGGCATCGTCGCTGGGACAAGTGGAGTTACGTCTTGGAGGCGGTCGGTAGAAACAAGAAGGGAAACGACTGAGTTACCGCTGCTGGCAGCTCGGCGAACAGGGTGATAATAGCTGAATGAATCTGGACACTCGTCACCGTCTGCGGTGAACTTGACGGACTCTTCGATGGGGTTGAACTGCACGTGAAGTTCTGATCCGATCAGGTCAGCTACGGTGACCGCCCGGTCAATCACCTGATTTTTAAGTGAAAATTTGGAGTCTGTCTTTGTTGAGAGACGGTTGTACACGCGGTGAGCGAGTTGTTTACTTAACGGAGGGTGCCGGTATGTGAACCCCCCAGATCGGAGAGTGATAGTTGAATTTGGCGTTTCAGACGGCAAATAAATCGTGACGTCATCGCTGGCTCCCGCCCGGATTATCTTCGCAATACGTGGACGGTGTATCCAACAGGTGTCTGTCACTCCATCAGTGGAGAGCACCGCGGAGTCTGTTGAGAGTGAGTAGTCAAGGTACACGATTTTATCCTCCGAACACGCTTGTAAGCGCAACCTCTCCTCATTGATGTCAATACGGCATTCCCCGTCAACTCGAATAGCCATCGCTAGCCGGAAAATCTTCGCGAATGCTGCCGCAGGAAGTTCAACCGGCATTATTGCTGATGGCGATGGTATGTTAACGCGTCAGGAGTGGTTGGTCCTCCCAATGCGAGGTTGTGCGTGATTTCTAAGAATTCATTCTGCGACGTGGAGAGCTCAATACCAGCTTTTGGCGACGGGACTTCGTTCACAATCTTATACAGATTATGCAGTAACACCGACATTTGGAAGTAGAACGCTTTTACTTGCGGTTTAGAAGAGTCTGTTGCGATGTCAAACCTGTTTTTCGCCATTCGAAAGATTGACTCTATTTTTGCACGCTTGTTGTACTTATCAACGATTTCCATGATCTCATCAGTCCGATCCTGTTTCTCATCCGAGAACTCTTTGTCAGTGTAGAACGCAAGAATGCGGTCGGGGGTGTCCGTCTCACTACGAGGGTCGGCATACCCGATTAGTTTGACAGGTGGTGTTAACTCGGCGTACCCAGCACTGCGTTTGACAGCCGTGCCTCCCGGCTGGAGGGCTGCGCGAAGCTGTGCGTAGTCAGAACTTCGTCCGACCTGCTTACTATCGTCTTGGGCGCAAATCACCCAGCGTCCCCGAAGAAATTTTCGGCACGCATCAATGTCCTCACGCCCGTCAAATCCCCGGTCGGCCATGAAGAGATCCACGTCAACTGTCCCAATGAGATCACGTAAGAAATTTTTCAGAATCCTCGCACGCTGCGCTTCCGATTTCAACAGCCGTAAGCCGAACGAGAAATCAAGATCCGAGTCAGTGAATGACAACGATGCGAACCGCCACCGCCCATCTTCTGTCAGGAACGGAATCTCATCCGTCTCTGTTTCGAGGCTTTGAATGTCTGTTAAATCGTATGACACAACGGCTGGTTCATCCAAGATACCCGACTCTAGAACGTACTTCAGCAGCGCTTGATTCGCATCGTCAAACATATCATCTATTTTCCAAATCTCAAGGCTCTCAAGATGAGTCCGAATTGTTGACCCAGCAAATACCGTGCTAAGATCAAACGTGTGTTGTGCAGTTTGAGTGTAGTACTCGATACTCTCGTCGTGCCGTGCAGCGTACGCAAACACGCCAAGCAAACTCCGTATCTCACGAGACGCGTTCTCCCCACGGTGAAGTGAAAGATTCTCCTCTACAATCTGTATCACGTCCTCCACAAGGTTGTACAGCGCTAATCGCCGCGCACCATCTGAGAAGTCACTCGCTGCCGGCCCGGCATCGTAATCCAGCCGGTATCGGTCTTTCACACTCTCTGGAACCGGGACTCCATTCCAGAACAACGCGTGAACCGCAACGAAGCACGCATCACGCATCGTCTGGAACTTCCCTTCTCTTTTTAGAGATTTCGCTGCTTTACGGTACGTTGATTTTTCACGCACCCCACGCAACCCGAACTGTTCGAGATCAGCAGCTGAATACTGTGCAATATACTCTGCAAGGTCCTCATATCCATTGATATCACGCGCAATCTGAATCATCAATGCGCGCAGTTTGTAGAGAGCACCCTGCTCGTCAGGTACCGCGACCGTCTGTAACGCGCGTTCGGTCACCTCACACAATGCTTCATCGAATATCGCATCCACAGACCCGTCCTGATCGGACCATTTCTGACTGGCTTTCGACCAGTTTTCGCGTGCGAGCGCAACCAACAACGGTTTCTGCAACTCAACCTCTCGCCGCCCGGTCGGTGTTGAGATCGAAATGTCACCTACCGCTTCTGAATTAAACGACTCAAATACACTGATCGGTTCTTGTTGTGAGTACTGTGTTTCCTCAGCGAAATCGTCTTGATGTGTTCCCATTTGCCTACAATGATAAATCTCGAAACCACTTCCTGATAAACCCTTGGCGTGCGCAACCACACCATTCCGATAAAGCGTATCATCCGCGTACGCGAATATCCTCGTCCCGACGTATCCCACGTACGAACGCTATACTGCCGCTCACCTCATTTAAATACATTCCAGGAGTCATTCAACCACACTGAATCAGGGCTTAGAACCCCCTAAACAACGAGATTCCGATTATTCCCATCTGGCGCACGAAACGCCGATCTTCAATTCTAATATAAAAATCTTGTGTCCGGCGCTGTGTTGACATCCTCTCCGCCCTGAACGGGCGAGGTTTTAGCAGTCAGAACTCTCTGTGTTCTGACAACACTCTTGGAAAATCTGCGCAAGCGGGTGAGTAGAGGGGGTAGTTCACGGTACGCACACTATGGACTAAGTAGGTGGATCGTACAGTTCAGACGCGATTCGAGAGACGGTTGTAAGAGTGGTTGACTTAATAGATCTGATACTTGACTCAAAGCGATGTGCTGTAACTTCCGAGGGTTGTATCAGTGGTGTCCGAGAGGTATTGTTTGATGTCAGCGCGGTCCCAGCCGACACAAGAGACGATGCTTTCGACGGCGCGGATCGCGGCGTCTTCGTACCAAGCGGCATCGTATGACTCGGTATCCTCGAATGGGAGGCGAACGCGGCCGATCCCGCGTCCGTCGGTGTTGACGACGATGTACCGGACGGTTTGCCCTGGTGCGAGGCTGGTGGCGTGATGTTGCGTGCGGCGGAGTGCAGCGACGGTGAGTGTTTCTTGCGTGTACGTGTCCGCGTGCTTCGAGACGCGGTTCGCAACGACGAGATCGTCCGTTGCGATGTCTCCGCGGCGCAGTGCGGTGAGGTGTCGGCAGAGTACGTCGCACACGGCGTCGGGTGATCGCGTGGCGTCGAACACGCGGAGCGCGTCCTCCTGTACGGTACTCACCCACGGCGGGGTGTTTCGCTGCCGGGTTTCAATGCCACGCGTTTTGATCGCGTCTCCGAGTTCACCAGTGGATGGAGTGGTCTCGCCGCGTCGTTTCCCGAAGTACCGAGTGAGTGCGCCGCTGTCGCTGTTCCGCATGGGGCAGAACGCGACCCAGTCGAACGCGGACTCGTGTTCTAACGTGATCCCGGTGTCTGCGGAGATGTCTGCGGCGACGGCTTCGAGCGGGCGTTGGTCACGGTCCGGAGCCGGGGTGACCCAGATCGAATCGACGATGCCGTGGAGAACGCGCCACCCGGCGTCTTCGAGTGCGGTTTTTGCATTGAGGAGGATATCGCGGGCGAACGCGTTGATCGCTTCGTGACATTCGATGCGGCCGAACTTCGCGTTTGAGAAGCCTTGATACCCGAAACACGAGACGAGAATCCATTTAATCGCTGCCGACGCTGATTCGAGCCGATCGCGTTCAGCGCCGTCAGTCGTCTCTTCTATCCGGGTTTTGATGCGGCTGCGCGCGTCGATGAGCGGGCCGAGCACCGTCGGGAGATATCCGTCCTCGTCGCAGATCGAGTACCTGAGACCGGGGACGTCGTCGGTGTCGCAACACCCGCAGCGAACAGTTTCTGGGGAGATGTTACGGGTTCGAATAATATTCGGGTACAGTGACGCAAAGTCCAGTTCATGGACATTCTCGTGAACGCCGACTGCGGGGGCGAACGTGGTGCCGCCGCGGTCGGCGGCGTCCAGCGTGGCGGCGGGTTTGAAGAATTCCGGTCGCCACGCTCGCCACGGAACGAGCACATCACGGTCGCGGGCGGCGCGGATCTGCAAGCCGGTGAGGACGCGTCCGATCGACGCCCAGCTGAGTTCTTCGAGCGGGAGTCCAGCACGGTCCACGAGATCGAGGCAGCCGGGTAGCCCGGCTTCGTGGTAAAAGAACGTGTTCGACTCGTCGATCACGACGCGGCCGGGGATTGTGTACCGGGCCGGGGAGTGCCCGACTTGCCCGTAACTCGTGTACGTGGATTCCCCTGCGAGTTTCGTGTACCCGGGAGCGCGACCGAGTTTGAAATTCTGTACGTCGTGCGTGTCGGCGGCGTCGAACAGTAGCGGGATGAGTTCTGCTGTGGACACGATGATGACGTCGGGATCACGTTCGCGGACAGCACGGGCAACGGCAGTGACTGTAGCCGCGAGTGTCTTCCCGGCGGCATCACCGTCAATCGTGAGGTGCGTCAGGGCCTCGCGTCCTGTTTTGTGCGCTGGGCTTGAGAGGGTGAGTGTGCGGAGCGCCCGGACGGATTCGTCTGGGCTCGCCGGCGTCTCAGTTTCGAGGCAGTATCGGAACTGCGGCGTCAGATCGACGTTGTAACACGTGTACTTGGCCGGGTCGTTGAACTGGTGGACGCGCTGTGCGATGCGTCGTACGGCGTCCACGTTGGCGGCGTCGATCCGGAGGAGCGGCCGCGGGGCCGTTCGAAACGTCTACCGGTGCGATTCACACTGCATGTCGGCAATTGCGTCTTGGCCGGCGAGGAACGCGCGAAGATCGGTGAGCGATTCGGACAGCTCGTTACGGCTTGGTGGTGTTGGGGTCGGGCCGCCGCGTCGCCCGTACAGATCACGGGGTGCGTCACCGGCGAACAGCGTCGGCGTGTACCCCTCATGGACCGTGCGAGTGACGCCGTCGTCGGTGAGTGCCCAGCGAACAACGTTACCAGAAGGGCGGAAATCAACGGTCAGCACCATCGGGACTGGTTGAGCCTTCAAGCTCGGTGATGCGGGTTTCGAGTTCGTCGATCCGGCGTTCCTGTTCGATGGCGATACTCACGAGTAGCGGTGCGAACCGGTCGTCGTGATTCAACATTCCGGCCGCGTCGGCGTGGTTGCGTGCGTACACGAACAACTGGTCGAACCGGGGTTGATCGCGGCGGCGCAGCGTCCGGCGGTACGGGCCCCACCGATCCTCGATCGCGCGCAGCGTGTCACGGTACGTCGGGTTAGTCCGACCCATCAAACTACCCCTGACGTCGTCTCCTCACCCACGACCGAGGCGTCGCGCATCCGTGCTCGATGGGCGAGTACTTCCTGCCAGTACGCGAGCGTTGTCTGCACCCACCCGTCGCCGAGGTGATACACGAGCGTCTCAACGTCGCCGGCCGCGTCGGTGAACCGCGGTCCGAACTGCGTGTCCTCACACTGGAGATGCGTCTGCGCCGCGTTCACGAGCGGTTGCGTGAACTCGTCAGCACGTGACCGCGTCACGACAACCGGGACGTCATGGACGCGCCCGACGCGTGCGAGCGCGGCGATCGACCGGACCAACAGCTCCTGCGCACGGTTTGTCGGCACGTCGCCCGCTCGATACAACCGGTCGATCCCGGTCGCAACCACGACGCTCGGGGTCGTGACGTGCTCACCAGCAAGTCGGTCAAGCAGCGATGTTTGTTGGTACGCGGTGAACCCGCGAGCGACGTGTACCCGATCAAGATACCGCTGATGGGGAGCAAGTTCACGAAGCCGCGTGGTTTGCGCCGCACCGGCCGCGTCAACCCAGTACGCGTCGCCGTCCCCGGCGAACACGCAGTCAAGCAGCAACGACTGGACTGGGGTCACGCCGAGATCCGAATCCACATCCACGAGCATGAGTCCGGCATCCAGTTCCGGTAACTCAACGCACGGCTGTCGTTGAGACGTGTTCATACCCGTTAGCTGCCGCGTGGTAATCAAAGGAGTGAGCCATACACGCGGAGTGGAACTGGAAGTGAAACTCCATCTTCAATGCGGAACCCCGACAGCGATACTGGTCACCCAATTGTTCTATCGAGTCGAACGCTGTGAGTGGCCGTAGCATTCCACATGTCCGCAACGCGCGCTCATACGATTCGGGAGCACTGCCTCGTTAGGAGTGTCGTTGCTCCTGCCAACCGCATCGTTTCCTTACTCTTTGGTCGCTTGCCGCTCCCTCTTCTCGTCTGCTCGTCAACGCGAGAATCTACATGTTAATTTATTATACTTCCGCGAAAGCGGATAGACGGGGTAGATACTGTATGACAACCGTAACATTAGACGTCGCCAAGGAGATCATCGCAGCCGCGGAGGAGGAGGCCGCAGCGATCGACATGCCGATGTGTATCGCGGTGATGGACGACGGTGCGAATCTCGTGGGGTTCCACCGGATGGACGATGCGCTGCTCGGAAGCGTCGATATCGCACAGAACAAAGCGTACTCCTCGGTGTCGCTGAAGTTGGACACCGAGGCGATCCACGAGGCGTCACAGCCAGGCGAGTCCCTGTACGGGATCGGGAACACAAACAACGGGCGAATCGTCACCTTCGGTGGCGGGTTCCCGTTAGAAGATGACGGAACCGTCGTCGGCGGCGTAGGCGTCTCCGGCGGCAGCGTCGACGAAGACATGACGGTTGCACAGGCAGGGGTGGACCGCTTCGAGGATCTCTGAGGACGCCGCTGAAACAGCTGGTCGCTGAAAAATCCGTACTCTTCAGGTCGATGCGCTTCGATCTCCCTCGCTCGTTCGCTGATACTGTTGAGTTCTCGTTCAATCGTGTATATCACACTACAGAGAGTCGGATTACGATCCAAACACGAGTGTCTTGACTACTGCCGGAACCGTCTCGCCGTGTGCAATCGGCTCGCCGATGTCGAGGTACTCGCCCGTTTCAACGGCGAGTTCATCGATCACCGTGAGTGGCCAGTCCGAAGAATAACCGCTCAACAGTTGCCCGAGTGCCTTCGCGCAGTTCTGGTGAGTGACGATGATAATCGGGATCGATGGGGGGTAGCTGTTCTCGAGTGCCGCGACGAAAGACGCTGCAACTGCTCGAAGCCGGTCGTACGAGAGGTCGCCGATGTCGTCGATCCCGATTGCGACGCCGCCGACATCTCGAATGTCGTACCGCTGGGTTGCCTGTGAGAGAATCGTCGAAAACGTCGCCGTGAGTGCGGCGTCGTCGATGTCGGCTAGGGAGCCAGTTGAGATCACCGGAAGATTACGCAGCGGCAACAAGTCGGGGTCGATACAGACGGTACGGCCGCTGAGTTGAGTCGTGTGCGTTCCCGCGCCGATGACGGTCGCGCGCAAATCCTCGGATAGTCGTGTCACGAGTAACGGTGAGTCGTCGACTGCCGCGGCCAGCTTCTCGGCAAGCATCGGCCCGAGGTCGTCGTAGGCGAACGGATCCGTACCGACCGCCGAGTCGGTATACTCGCCGACCAGTCGGCCGACACCACCGGTAAAGACGACTGCATCGAGTGGTCGGGCATCGTCCGGTAGCGGCTCAATCGATAGTTCTACTGTGAGCGGGTCGTACGGCGGTCCGAGAAGCGAGTCGATCACGAGGGCAGCCATGGCAGATGCAAGTGCGGACAGTTCGTCTGGATCGGCGGGGTCACCGAGTGACAGGTCGAAGCCGCGCGCCTCACTTATTATGCGAGCCGGACGGGCGAGTTTCGTGATTGTCCCGTCGGTGACGCCGACCAGCCGCCCACCGACGTCGAGACACCGGGTTTCGACCACGCCGTCGGCGTCGAAAATCGCGGTATTGGTCGTGCCGCCGCCGACGTCGACGTTGGCAACGGTTGTTTGCGACTCGGCTGCGTGGGCGGCCGAGCCGGACCCTTGTCCGGCCAGGATTGCCTCAAGGGCTGCGCCGGCGGTGGCGACGACGAAGCTACCGCTCTCGTCGGCGAGGTGGTGTGCGAGCGACTCGGCGTTCGCGGTGCGGGCCGTCTCACCGGTGACGATGACCGCTCCCGTGTCGATGTCCTCGGGAGCGACGCCGGCGGTATCGAGATCGGCAGCGATGAGTTCAGCGGTTGCATCGATGTCGACGGTTTCGGGGTCGACGAGCGGGGTTTCGTGAATCGGGCCGCGAAACCGAACGGTTCGGTCGCCAATAGCGAGTTTCTCCGTTCCTGATACGCCGGCGGAGTCGATCGCGAGTTCGCTGACGACGACGTGAGTGGTCGTTGTCCCGACATCGATCCCGACGCTTGTCAGTGTCGACGGTGGCTCCGCGGGTGACTCAAACACGATCGATGCCTCGCCGTGGTGTGAGTGGTATCATCCCTTCGCGAATTCGCGGTCTGTAGCGGTCAGGTCGAGGCCGCTGGCTTGTTTGTCGCACATTTCGTCGATGAGGTCGACGATCTCGGCACCGGCTTCGACCGGTGGGAGCCCGCCGGCATGGATGTTCGAAATAACCGTTTTTTTCGCCGTCGGCGTTCCGCGTTCGGGGCCGTAAACCATGTACGCACTCAGACTGTCAGCGGTCGCTAGTCCGGGTCGCTCGCCGATCAGGATAAGACAGCACTCGGCGTCGAGCTCTTCGCCAATCGCATCCATCACATCCACTCGGCCGTAGGTGACGAAAATCGGGGTTCCAACGTCAAGTCCGCGGTGGTCGAGTCCGTCAGTGAGAACCGGGAGGAGATCGGGAATGTTCCGCTCGATTGCCGTTGAGCTCAGCCCGTCGGCGACGATCACCTGTACTTGCGGTGCTTGCTGGCACGCGTCGCGAAGCAGCTCGGCGGTCTCGTCGGAGATCTCTCGGCCCTTATCGGGGCGGGCGAGATACTCGTCTTTGTCCTCGACAAGTGTCTGGATGGAGACAAGCCCCATCGTCTCGATGAGTTCGTCGCTGACGTGACTGTGGACTGCATCACGGGCGGTGCTGTGATCCGAGCGGAATTCCAGAAGCGAAAATGTTCGGGCCGCTAGTCGGGTAGGTCTCTGTTGAGGGATCACTCGGTGCGAGCGAGCACCCAGCAAGGGCGGGAACGAGAGCCGCAAAGAGGGAGCGCCGATACACAGACGACGCATGTCACCGAAACCGTAAGTATGGATGGGTAACCGCATTGCGCACCGGGGCGACGAACCGTGCAGTCACGTCCACTGACCGCTTGCTGAATCCACCCTCTGTATCTCGCACGGTGTTCCTGACAGATAGAGAGTGTTTCTACACATGAAGCGATCTGTGCGTTTCTCGCATTGACCGCAGCTACGACAACGGGGCTCGATTGGAGAGACTTTCACTAAAGCCAAACTAGTCTAACAGATCGAGATCGCCGCGGCGTTCTCGATGCATGATGCCGCCGATGAATACGCGGAGTTTCGACACGAGTTCTGACTCGGTTTCATACGTTGCTACTCGTAAGTCCCATCGTACCTGTGCGGATCGTATCATCGCGCTCGTAACATCGTCCTCGTGAATGAAGATCAACCGGTCGCCGTGGGTTTCTGAAAGCGCTTCGAGGATGCTTCCAGCTTCCTCTCCGACGCCGAAATTATGCCCGAGAAACGGCAGGATGAACGCCGTTGCGTTGCTACACCGCGTGTACTCGATGCTTTGCGTTGCAGCATCGACCTCATCAGTATCCACGTCAACGTCAATAGCGAGAAACGCGTTCACGCCGGGGGTCACGCGGAGCGCACCCTGTACTCGTCGCAAGAGCGCCTGTGCCGCATCGATCTCGTCTTTGCTTTGGAACAATCGACGGAGCGGCCCCGGGAGATCCTTCACGTCGATTTCTTGCCGCTGCTTCTCGCTGAGCACGTAGTTGAGATTGAATGATTTGTACGGGCCCATCACGTAGAAGAGGAACCGGTCGTACGTCACGTGAACTAACCGTTCGGCGATGAGGTCGCGCGTGATCTTCACACTCATGGGCACTCATGACCGCCGCCAGTATTTAAAAATCGGTGTTTTTGAGAAACTTCGGCTTGAGAAAGCCTAAGCGTCTCTCCCCCGTACGAGACATTACGATGGCGACGAATCACCCGCAACCACCCGGCACAGCGTTCCCGGAGGACCCCGAAGACTTGTTGCCAGAGGATAGCGTTCTCAGCCTTGACGAGTACCTGGCGATGCACGCAGCCGTCGGGCACCGCACCCGGTACGAAATCCTCTACCGACTCGTCCACAGCGGCGACATGAGCCCCAAAGAACTGGAAGAAGCGATCGACATCGACGACAGTACCCTCCACTACCACCTCAACAAACTCGTCGACGTCGGCCTCGTCGAAAAACGTCAACACACTGAGCGAGGAGCAGACGGCCTCTACACGTACTACCGAGCGACAGTGTTCGGCGAGGTAACGCTCACGAGCGGCGTCGACGAACTGATCCGCGGCGAGAAAGAGTTCGAAGCGATGTACGACAGTTCGACCGAACAGTAGAGAGTGGACAAGGAGTCTCGTTACCTCACGTTCTAATCGGGACATCCGAGCAACTAGCCTGACGGGCGGTGTCGCGGGCGGCCCATTCGGCTCTCACGCCGTTTCTAACAGATCCTCACCAGGAGGGAGGCTTACTCCGAACAGCTTCGTATTGTTTTTAAGCGCCGGCATGGCCCTGTCCGGAATTGCAGAGTCTCTGCCGAAAAATCGCCGACCGGACACTGGTGTCCTGAGACTCACGGCGATCTCCGTACTTGTGGGTCTTCTCGTAGCTATCTTCTTCGCACTCGAACTCCTCATCGAGTGATAAAGCCGGTTGGGGTGAATTCACTGCTGTTGTAATGCGTTCGTTCTCACGAGAGACTCATTCCGAGCGATGGACGAGACACGAGATGGAGTAGCTGCATGCACCCTCTCTATCCAGCACACCACTTCTGAGAGGAACCAGGGAGTTCTCGGTTAGTCACCTCTCAGGCGAACGCTCCGAGCGCCAGTGGACGACCACGTTCCCGATGGCGAACTCATCGTCGCTCTCGTCATCCCGGACGATCTGAACCGTGTTCTCGCCCTCTTGTAGCATCGCGCCCGTGACAGTGTCCATCCACAGTTGCCAGCCGTCCGAGGGCGGGAGGTCAAACCCCGTCAGCGGGTCGCCGTTGACAAGGACTTCATGTCCGAACGTCCCCACGTCGTAGAGCTGAACCTCAAAGTACGCGTCGAGTGGATCCGTGGTCGTGACCTCGAACGTGTGAAGGGTCGAGGCATCGCCAACGAACTCGGCCCACTCTATGTTCAGTGCGTCCGGATCTTCGCCCAAGTGTTCGAGGACGGTGACGAGTGCGTAGTCAGCGTGCGGTGACATGTACTGGACTTCACGGACAGAACCCTTGTACGTACCGTCTAATTAGGTAGCAGGCTACAAGAACGGTTCTCTGACACGCTTTCACCGTCCATCCAAGTCGTGTGAGCGGTTCGTTCGCCCATCAGCTACGGAATCCTCGCCAACGGTGGTAGACGGCACGGTCTTCGCTGGGGGCAGTGATGACAATGTTTACGCACCGGATGCGGAGACTGGCGACCGTGAGTGGGCCTTCGACACGGCCACACCGTTACAACATCGCCCCTAGCGGTCAATAATCTCGTCTTTGTCGGGAATGACGCTGGGACCGTGTATGCGTTGGATGCTCAGACCGGTGAAGCGGAATGGAAAATCAAAACCATCACTTCGGTACAGTCGTCGCCAACAGTGATGGATGGGGTGCTCTTCGTTGGCGGTAACGACCGCAGGGTCCACGCACTGGACGCGCAGACTGGCGAGAGAAAATGGGTATTTGACACCGAAAGCAAGACCGGGTTATCGTCACCAACGGCGATGAATGGGTGGGTCTTCGTCGGGAACGAACAGGGTGCAGTGTCTGCTCTCGATACACAGACAGGCGAGCAACAATGGATGTTCAACACCAATTCGCGCGTCACCTATCGAGTCATCAACGTCAGCCTCCGTAAGCATCTGATACAGGTCGTAATCCAAGTATCACACCACGCGCCCCGATCTAACTCCACACGTCCCAACGACTACTGCTGCGAAAAATGTAGGGTAGCAGTCACTCGCCAGGTTTCGTTCCGGTACGGAGGTTCTCCCGGTACTCAGCCCACGCCTGGTACATTTTGATCCGTTCCTCTTCAGTCATCGTGTCGTGCTCGTCTTAAGAAATTCAACAGAGCTTCCTGTTCTTGTCGAGTGAACCCTACTGTTCTATGACTCCTCGTGCGTCTATGAGATGAGACAACCCCGCGTTAAACAGAGTAGCCTGCTTGTTGGCATCGACCTCGGATGAACAAGCTGTGATTAGTTGGTCAAGCCCCTCGCCACGCATAGTGAACAGGGTACGATACTCGTGTAGCGTCGGCCCATCATGCGAGATCGCGAACCCTGGATCTGATTCGTGTACAGCCTCGGGGATCTGCTCTTTCGCAGCGTGGAACTGGTCTTTCGCCTTGTCCAATTTTTCTCGTTCGTGCCATCGAGCTCCTGTTTGGATTAACTCTCCCGTATCGAGGTACGCTTGTACCGCTGTACTGAGCTGGTATTGTATCTGTGCTTGAGCAGTAAGTTGGGCTGCGACCTGTTCAGTGTCAGGCAGTAGCGAATCTGTAGAAACGTCGTCTACCAGTCGTTCCCCGGTTTTCCTAGTTTCTTCGGCCCTCGTATCCATTTCGTCGGTATCGAAAATACTCGGTGGAGTTTGCTCCGGGCGGATACCATGATCTAACGCAGGGGACTCAATTGTTGCGAGCTCACGTTGTGTCGAAGCAGCGTACTGGAGAACCTCGTTGAGAGACTGATAGTACGTTAGTGCTGCTTCGAGCCGAGCCACGCGTGTTTTGGGACGTGACTCTGCCGGGGGCGAGGCGACCCCGGGAAGAATGCTGAGTGCGTCGGCGACCTGTCGGCGTTTCTCAGCAATCCAGACCCCTTTCGTCACAGTCCCATCGTGAAGAACCTCATCGATGGTCTCGATGGTCTTTTCCACCATTGGCGTGAGCCCCGACATTGCGAGTGGATCTCGATTATCCGTCACGGTGAGGCGCTCGGCAAGCGCTGTCGCGCTGTCCTCAGCATCTGACAAGCGCGAACCGGCGTTGCTCGACGTAGGAAGTTGGTTTCTGAAAACCCACACACCACCAATAACTGGTAGAATACCTTTCAGAACGTCCCGCCGGCCTATATCATGCTCTTCGGCCCACTCCTGGGCGGTTTCTCGATCGGGGACCTCGTCCATCGGCTGTGAGATATCAAGCGTACGAGAAGAATTTAAATTCACCGCTGAAAGAACGTTGAATATGGATGACGCCGACCCGGATCGGCTCGCAGATTCAAAACATCGGATTCGTGCTGGCCTTCGGTCTCACGCACGCGCTTCCGCACCCTCCAAGCGGTCTGTCCAACTCGCTGACCAACTCGCCGTCGTTCACGCCGAACTCAATGACACAGAACTAGCAGCAGTCATTGAGGACCAACCGATTTCCGAAGCCGTCCGGACCATCGACACGGACAGGCTCCACGGTCTCCGAAAAGTGACCGAGATAATCGAAGGGGACCTCGGGATCGATGTCGGTCACAGCAAATTCGCACGTATCGCAGGTATCGCCTCCACGTTCACCTCTATGGGCTCATTTGCGCTCGCAGGCCACAACGTTTTGCTCTCCGCAACTGCACTCGACACCGCTCACGAGGAGGCCAGTTCAATCGCTTCAATCAAGATGCCGCGTTTCTTCGACTTCTACCGATCGCTTGCGATTTTCATCGCAGAGGGGATGCTGTTCACGACCCCTTTGAACTTCGACACAGCATGGAGAGGAACACGGTATCTCAACAACCACGTACTCTACCGGTTCAGAGACGTCCACAACGGCCTGTACAAACTCTTGTTGAGCGAAATCCACTACGCAATCCGCGGTATCGCCCCAACAGCACTCCGGGAGCCCGAAGCGTTCGCCACATACCTCAGCTCCATGCTAATGCAGACAGTTGAGCTCATTCAAGCAGTCGAAAGTAACATCAATCCACTCAGCCTCCTCAACACAGCGAAATCAGTCGGGCGTGAATTCGAAACCTTCGTCGAAAACACGTACGATTTGACCACTGGCGACGTCGACATATCCGCGATCGCAGAAGATGCCCTCTCCGAATTCACGACCACCCCCGATTCCAGGACCATCTACACTCCGACTCAGGGCTATTAGCAATCAACACGATCACGCGTAATCTCGCAACATCGCAGTGATCTCCGTGGCGTCTCGCGTCGGCTCGCTCCAGTGATCGGTATCAGGCGATTCGACGTAGACCTGTAACGCGTGCGAGCCCGCAAGCAGAAAGACGGACGCTTGCTTCTCCGGATTTGAGCGGTGTTCGAACGCCAGGAGAAACCAGTCTCGCGTCCCGCCCTGCGCGATTTCGACGTCCGATGGAGTGTAACTGGGAACTACGCCGCGCACTACACTGACGACCGCGATCGGAATTTTCGGTTCGACTGCCACCCGAAACCCGACACGCCGAGACGACATTTCCACCCACCACCCGATGCTCCGCTCCCGTCGAACCATCCTGTATCACTGTGTCTGCAGTCGGGCTTGTCACACGGTCGATTCTCCAACGCTGGCGGCATGCCTACACTCATGAAACGTTCGAAGAGATCAACACCGCTGAGAACCCGTTGTAGCGGAGCGTTTCAACGAGATCCCGTGCGACCAGTTACTCGTGGAGCGCTAATCGGACGGCGTTGGACATTCCACTGACGCGAGCGGCATGCTCCCACGATTCCTCGCGGATGCCGTTGGTGACGTATGCGAACCCGACGTTCAGTTCCGGGTCCCCCCAACCGAAAATACTCCCGAGCCCGGCATGCCCGAACATCCGCTCGCGGCTGAACGATCCGAACATGTCATTTGCTAAGCCGCCAGTCCAAAACCCGAGCGCGTACCGGGCCGGGCGTGAGAGTGTCCCGTCAGACTCTGTTTCCGCGTGTGTCCGCGTCGCTTCAGCAACCGTCTCCTCACCGAGCAGGCGCGTGCCGTCGAGTTCGCCGCCGTTGGCCATGCACGCGTAAAACCGCGCCATGTCTCGCGCCGTGCCAATCCCGTTTGCCGCCGGGATAACCGCACGCCGCACAGCTTCAGTGTTAAACGCGTCCGCGGATTCAGACGCCGGGATACCTAACCCTTCACCAGGATCCCGGCACCGGTCGAACACCTCGAAGCCGGCGAGGGTAGCCACATCGTCGTCGTCATCCGAGTCAAGCCCGATCGACGACCGATCCATTCCTAACGGGTCGAACACGTGCTCGGCGACGTACTCATCGACGTGCTGCCCGGACAAACGGTGAATAAGTTCACCGACGACCCAGCCGTAGTTGAACGTGTGATACGCCGGTTGTTCGCCCGGGTCGAACACCGGCTCGATGTCTTCCATGGCCTGGACGACTGCGTCCCAGTCACCCCATTTTTCAGGCTGATCATCGAAGTCGCCAAACGGAATCCCGGCCGTGTGGCTCAGCACCTGTCGAATAGTGATCTCGGCTTTCTGCGTACCGGTGTCGGCGAACCCGGGCCAATGATCGACAACCGGGTCGTCGTACGCGGCCTCGCCCTGCTCGATGAGTTGCTGCAGGCCGACGCCCGCATACGGTTTCGTACACGAAAAAATGAGATGACGCGTTTTCGCAGTGGTTTCACCGCCATCCGGGCCGGTCGTCCCGCCGGCGAAATCCACGACGAGATCCCCGTCAACGTAAACCGCGAGTTGCGCGCCATGATGCAGACCGACATCGAGGTGCCGGTCAAACTCAGCTCGAAGCTGCTGTCGATCACTATCGGTGAGTGCTACCATACCACTACTCACAAGCTACTGTCAATAAAGATTCGGTCGGCTCTATTGAAATCCTCAGAAAGTGATATATTCAGCATTTTCGAGGTGGAGCCCCGACCTCAAGGAGCGAACGGAGTGAGCGAGTAGGTCGGGGAGGAAACCGACATGGGACGACACAACCGCCACACTCCGACCGACCGACTCCCAAGTGTATAAGTACCGTCGGGTACTCTCTGAGACTATGGGTGTGCGTCGAACCGCCGTCGTGAAACTCGCTGTTTCCGATGAGCAACGCGACGCACTCCACCGAACCGCCGACCAATACCTGTATTGCGCGAACCAAACTGCCGACTACTGTTGGTCCGACACCTCCTACACTGAGTGTAACACCAACAAGCGAGAGGTTCGTGACGCGCTCTACGCCGAACTTCGAGAGAAGACAGACTTACAGGCCCAACTTGTCCAAGCCGCTATCAAACGCGCTGTCGAAGCCGTCAAAGCGTGTGTCGAACGGTGGAAAAAGGGACAGCGCGTCTCTCAACCGACGTTCACCGCTAAAACGATGGACTACGACACGCGGAGCGCGACCTTCTACCGGAACAAGGTGTCGCTGGCAACTGTTGAGGGCCGAGTCGAACCGTCGTTCGTTCTCCCGGCAGACAGTCCGACGCCCTACGAGCGGTACGTACTCTCCGAGAACTACGAGCTCCGCGAGAGTACGCTTCGGTACGACGCGGCCACTGACGAGTTCTATCTCAACATTTCGACGCGGCGGACAGACGGTGACGATGGGGTTTCGGAAGATACCGGGCACTCCGACCAAACGGTCCTCGGTATCGACCTCGGCGTCAACAGCCTCGCTGTGTCCTCAACTGGTACTTTTTGGCAGGGGAACGACTACGACCACTGGTGTCGTGAGTTCGAGAAGCGACGTGGCGAGATGCAACGGCGCGGCACGCAGGCCGCACACAAGGCCCTGCTTCGCCTCGGGAAGCGTGAAGAAGCGTGGCGCAAACAGTACATCCACACGATCGCCAACGAACTCGTTTCGGAAGCCGTCGAACACGACTGCGACGTAATCGCGTTTGAGGAGTTGAGCGACATTCGAGAGCGGCTTCCACAGGCGAAGTGGCACCACGTCTGGGCGTTCCGACGCCTGTTTGAGTACGTCTCCTACAAAGCGCCTGAACAGGGGGTCTCCGTGGAGCAGGTTGAGCCGAACCACACATCCCAACGCTGTTCTCGAACAGACTGTGGGTTCACGCACGACGGCAACCGCCACGGCGAACACTTCGAGTGCCAGAAGTGTGGGTATGAAGTGAACGCGGATTACAACGCCGCAAAGAATATTGGCGTGCGGTACGCCCGGAAGCGACAACACAAACTCCGCTCCTCGCACAAGTCGGGGAGCGGAGACGCACAAGTAGACGTGCGTGTGAATGGTGGGACGTTGAACGGTGAGAGTCACCAGCCTATTGCTGGCGACTGATTACCGGGAGTCCACATCAAAGCCCTACCCTCAACGAGCGAACCCCGTATGGGGTGAGCGAAGTAGGGTAGGGTAGTTTACTACTGGGTGGGTCGTATCAGCGGTTGTACTTGACGATGCTGAGCGCGTTCTCCTCGCCGGGTCAGGCGTTCGCCTCGCGCCCCTGTCCCGACCCAGTCGTAAGCGGGATGTCGGCGTCGATCTCGTCGTACCACACGACCGGCCGCTTCGCCCGGCCATCCTCTTCGAGTTCGAGGAGGCCGTAGTCGGCCAGTTCGTTCACGTTTTCGAGGACTTCTGGCGGGTTCCGGTCAACGAGGCGCGCGAGCTCGCGGATGCTCCCTGGCTCGTGTTCGACGATCGCTTCCAAGAGTTCGAGGTTGGTCGAGCGGAAGACGCGGCCGAACGTTTCGAGGTTCTCGATCGAGAGCGTCGGCTCGCCGGGTTCGACGTCCTCGCCGGCATCGATCGCTTCGAGGCGCTCTTCGAGGTCGCTACGGTCGGCGGACTTGATCCGAACGTGGAGTGTCTGAGTCATGGGTAGTGTGGTGTGGGGTCGTCGGTTGGAGTCGGTCGCGGCCAGTACGTCGGTCACCGTGCTCGAACGCGCTACCAGTCGTCGCGCTTCTCCTCTGGGAGCGCCGCCAGCCACGCGCGGAAGATCCCCGCAAGGCCGGGGTAGTCGATTTCGAAGGTCTCGCCCCCGAGGTGGAGCTCGTGGACGCCGTGGTGGTTGTCGAACCGGATGATCGGCTCGTCCGCGCCGGCTTCGCCGTAGTGGAAGGCGTACTTGATCCCGTCGTCAAACCGGTCCGAGGTGGGGACCGAGAGCACGCGAACCCGCGCAACAGTGCCGTCGGCATAGGCCTCGATCTCGTCTTCGAGTACGGTGACATCATCGCTCATCCACACGTGTGTCGACGCACCCTGCTCCGATAAGTGTTAGGAAAAATCCTAACAAAGAACAGGCAGTACCCTTCCGAACTCCTGACGAAAAGGCGCTGTTGAACATCAGACCCCGGTCGGCCTTTCCAATATTCGGTCGATGCTACCTACATCGAACAGGGACCACGAATCATCCACCTCCTGATCGAGTCCCTCCACAAACCCACTCCTCGAAAACAACGCGAATCGTTCAGTCCGCGAATTCGGTCCCCACTGTACGTGTTCGGCTTTCGCCCGGAGGTCTTCGACGAGCCCCCGGCCAACCGGCTCTGAAGTCCACTTACACTCGGCAAAGAGAATTCTATCGTCCGTCGGCGAAAGCCCGACGATGTCGAGTTCGTTCTCACCGTACCACCATCGACCGATCTCCGAGTACTGCTCGAACGCTCCGCGTCGAATTCCGTCCCAGATCGCCTCCTGACAGATGTCTTCGAACGTCTCGCCGACGAGGTTCGGGAGATCAGGTTCGATCGTGTTCTCGTACACGATCCCCGGTGCTTCCTCGATACTCGATCGGTTCGGCCCGACGTATCGGAACCAGAACCGGAGGAACTCGTCTGCGACGTAGTACTTGGAGCGCTTCGACTTTTTCGCGGACGCAGTCACGGGAATTTCCCGCTCGATGAGCCGTAGTTTTTGGAGCTTGCGAAGGTATTTGGAGAGTGGTCCCGAGTCGATCCCGGTCGCTCCCGATATTTCGTTCGGTGTCGTGTGACCGAGGGCAATGGACTCCAAGATGCTCATGTAGCGTGCTGGACTTCGGAGCTCCGTCCGTAGCAAGAACTCTGGCTCGTTGTAGAGTACTGCTGACGGCGAGAGGATCTGCGATCGAATGTTGTCCGCGAGTGAGGAATCGAAATAGTCGAACAGCGTGAGATACATCGGCGTTCCCCCCGTGACTGCGTAGGATCGGATGGCGTCCTCGATATCGTACAGGATGACCTCGCGTGCTTGCTGGAACGAGAACGGCTGGACGTCGAATTGCCCGGTTCTGCGACCATAGAGGGGGCTCTCGTGACCGAGCACTTCTGACTCCATCGTGCTGATGCTCGATCCACAGAGAACGAGCATCGAGTCCGTGTCCTGCAGATGTTCGTCCACGAACGACTGGAGGTAGGACGGAAGTGAATCGTTCTCTTCGACGAGATATGGGAACTCGTCAATGGCGACGATGAGATCCTCGTCTGCGATCTGTTCCCCTAGGTACTCAAGCGCCTCGTCCCATCCGTCGATTCTTGGTACGCGATCGTCGAAGTAATCCGCTACTTGCTCAACGAACTTCTCCCGTTGTCGTTCCTCAGCCTCTTGAGCGGAGAAAAAATAGATATGAGGTTGCTGTCGGCAGAACTCTTTCAGGAGTTCGGTCTTTCCGATCCTCCGCCTTCCATCGACCACGTAGAAATCGTGCCCCGGTGACTCGAATGCCGTGTTGAGAGCCTCCAGTTCATCGTTCCTGTTGTAGAAGGTCATTCTTCACCTAATGATTACTTGGATAATGACTTATTCGTTTTGGGCGGTTCTTTGGAATGCGGGCTGAGAGAATAATAGGCAGTTCAATACCATTCCCAAAATAATCATTACTTAGATAATGAAGAACTGATGGGAATTATCGACGTGGCGACCCCACCTCACTCTGCCCCGCTGTTTGGCCGTTCACCCAGCCACCCACTCAAATCCCCTTCAACGACGCTACATCGACCCATCCCCGTTCAACAACTCACTCACATCACCGTACACCTCATCCGGCTCCCCACCCCACGTCTCCACCCGCCCCAGGTCACCGTCCGGCACCTCCCCGTCATTCCACGGCGCCACGACTGCTCCCGCCTCGTTCGACTCGGCATCACTGCCGGCCGGCTGCCCACCACGATCGAATCCATTTGAACCAACCGGTCGATACCCCACCCGGGGATGACCACTCGGATCTATCGAATGCTCCCGAACGAACGCGTTTCACACCATCCACCGCTCAGCATCGGCGATCTCCTGTCACGAAATGACTGATAGACTACACGTACTGAATCGACTGGTCGTCTCCGGATCGGTTCTGTAGATGCTCGTCAACGACTTTCACGACATCGCCTATCTGCCGTCCCGCCTGCTGTACGTAAATCACGCCCCGATGTTCCAGCCCCTGGCCTTCGACGAGCGTCAAAAAATCGTCATCGAATGTCAGGAGCACCCACTCGTTTGCGACTGCGTACCGCAACTACTCGCGGTCTGGATCACCAAGCGTGCCTTCATCTCGGGCGGTGTGAACCGTCCACCCGCGTCTGCGGAGCCCGTCAGCAACAGGCAGCCAAATACTCTCGTCACAGTACAGCGGCCCTGTCATACGAATGCCGGTTCAGACGACGCCGACCGGAAATCATCGATGTGATCGTAATAGTACGCAAGCGCCCGATGCACATCACCAAGACTACAATCAGGGTACAGTTGCGTAATCTCGTCAGGATCGTACCCGCTGTGTTCGTACGCCGACGCGATATCTTTGACACGGATTCCCGTCCCCTCAATTGTCGGCGCACCGTCACTGTGTTCAGCATCCTGGACGATGCTCATACCACAAATTTCCCGTGTACTATCTTGAAACACGTGGGCGAACGGGTCACGGCGCTGCCGCACCGATGTTCCCGTTTGAGGTCGCAAACGGAATCTCAATTTCGAGGCCATCGTAGGCCAACACCGGTTTTTTCGCGTGACCCGATCCATCACCTTCGAACTCTATGACGCCAATATCGTCGAGCTCAGAGAGGTTTCGATGGACCTGTTTGTAGTCCCGATCCACCAGTCCGGCAGCTTCGCGGATACTGTCAGGGTCGTGCTTAGCGATCGCTTCTAGCAACTCCAAGTTCTTTGGACTGAGAAGCCGGCTGAGTTCAGCGTACGACCCCAAATTCAGTATCGGCTGGGCATCGTCGAGTTTCTCACCCTCCTGAGCGGCGGTAATGCGACTGCGCGTCCGCTGATCGAGGCGGTCGCGTTCGCCGACGGTGACTTTGAGCGTGGGCATAGTATGGTACTCCTAGAGGCGTCCTATTCCGACCAGCCCCACGAGACGGGCGTCAACCTCCATTCAGTTACACTCCATCGGAGCGGAACCGTTCGATAGAGAGGCGAACACCCGTGTCAGCGATAATTGCGTCGTAGTCGTCATCGGCACCAACCAGTAGCGTCCCGTCGACACGGTCGGCGGTCGCAAGCGCGTAAGCATCGCCGAGTGCCGGGTTAAAATCGAGCACCCAGTCAGCGGCGAACCCCCAAAGCTGATCATCGTCGGTTGGGTTGATACCAAGCGAGGAAAGCCAGTCGAGATACTGATCTGCGGTGGTCCGGTCGTATTTCCGCGCGAGGACATACCGCACTTCCGTCGCGTTCACATGGTGGAGGTAGCCGGAGGAGGCGCCGTGTGCGACGGCGTCAAGGTAGGCCGATACTGTTTCGCTCCCCGTCTCACCATCGGCGTGTGCGACGAGCGGTTCAGTATCGAAGACAATCGTCGACGGCGGCGAGACGGGCGTTTGATCCGTCACTCGGAATCACGCTCGGCCCGATCCGCCTCACGCTTCTCACGGAGCAGTTCGCTTGCTGGCTTCTCCGTGGACGCGGTTGCGGAGCGAGCTGCGAACCCTTCCATCTCAGAAGCGGATGGAACGGGCTTGATCACCACCTCTCCGTCGTCGGTTTCGGTGAACATGACCTGTCCCGGCGCATCAATACCAAGCTTGTCTCGGAACTTCTTGGGAATCGTCGCCTGTCCCGACGACGAGACCGAGACTGTCGCTGACGCTCCGCTCTCTGATTCTGAATCAGACCGGTTCTTTGACTCGCTCATATTCATACACTGATTCGAATATTAATAGAACTTTGGTGTTAATTTCGATGAGAGTAGAAGCGACAGAGACGCAAAATAACGAGTGACCCGCAAGCATTTCTCATCGACCACCAATCAATAAAACAGTCAATTACCCCAGATACAGCCCTTGTAGCGGCGGAAACGATGCGTACGCGACAGACCAGATTAACAGCACACCGACTCACGATCACGGAATCCATCTTCAGCACAACGTCCTGTCTGGTATAAGTGATTCAACAGCATCACGAACCAATCCCCAGCCCCTACCCTGATCCGTCCCCGTTCAACAACTCACTCACATCCCCGTACATCTCATCCGGCTCCCCACCCCACGTCTCCACGCGACCTAAGTCACCGTCCGGCACCGCCCCGTCATTCCACACCGGCACACCGTCCTCGCCCTCGCTCATCTCATCATCACTGCCGGCGGGCCGCCCGCCACGATCGAACTCGTCGAGCGGAAACGCGTATGCTGTCGCCCTGTACTGCTTATGAAACGTGTTCCGCCGCGTCACGCCGAACACCGATGCGACTAACTCCCGGTCACACCCGCGGTCAAGCGCGCGCCTGACGAGCTCGTCTTCAGCGCGTTGCAACGCTAACGCGCGGTCGTCGGGCACGTACCCGCGCGCCGACTCAGCCACGTCTTCTGGGAATCCCCACGCACCAGTCTTCGCATCCTGATCGACGAGCTGCTCATCACGCCCCGGCACCAACCGGTCTACCCCCATCAGCACCCACAGGCGTTCCCGCACCGCCGTCTCCGACAGCAACACTTTCACGCGAACGAACACGTCACGGAACGGCGCCGGCCCAACCTCATCCAACACGTCCAGCAACAACACGTCGTGCGGCAACAACACCCGCATATCCGCGTGCGTTAGTTCAATTGGTGCATCGAGGCGGGTCGGACGGTGATGGAACCAGTTGTGACACGCCCGGCACGTCACCGCCAAATTCACCGGGTCATCCTCCGCCACGTCACGCGGCTCCCGTTCAAGATGGTGGACGTGCAGCACCGCTGTGCCGCGCGGCGGGCCGCGCGCCCCGCACCACTGACACCGATTCCCCCGGTCACCAAGCATCGCAACGCGCGTTCCCGCATCCACCGTATCCGCCCCGCGACCCCACCGCCTCACAGCCGGACCTCCACAGCCCCTCGCA
>NZ_JAWOBM010000009.1:0-3827 GCF_046498025.1 Halorubrum sp. | reverse complement strand
CCCACCTCCGGCCGATCGCTCCGACCGATCCGACCCCCACCTCCGGCCGACCGGCTGGTGACGGAGAATATCGGGATGGTGACCCGGAGGACCGTACTCCGCGACCGTGACTGGAGAGGGACGCCCGGAACGGGCCGTCCCTCACCCGTGTGGTACCCGTTGCCCCCCGCAGACCGCTCGCGGAAGCCTTTTATGTATACCTCCCGGGTGTACGGACGCAATGGCGAAAGGCGAAGTTGATTTCTTCAACGACACTGGCGGCTACGGTTTCATCGACACTGACGACGCGGACGAGGACGTGTTCTTCCACATGGAGGACGTCGGCGGCCCGGACCTCGAAGAGGGTCAGGAAGTCGAGTTCGACATCGAGGAGGCGGACAAGGGTCCGCGCGCCACGAACGTCACCCGTCTGTAAGGCTGACGACGTAGCACGGTTGTATCGGCTTTTCGACTGCTCTGCACGCGCGAGCGACGGCTCTCTCGTCCCGTCAGGTTCTCGTCCGGTCGGGTCGCGGTCGACCGCCGCATCCGCGTCGCGGGTCCGCACGTCGGCAGCGAGGTCAGCGTGGCGGGTCCGCACCCCGGCCGTCGCCACCCCCGACCGACAGGAATTTATCACTTGCTGACTGACCGGTCAGTCAATGAGCGATCAGCCGAGCGCGGCCGAGGAGATCATGGACGGGGTCTACCGCGCGCTCCGCGCCCACGGCTACGCCGACGTGACGATGCAGGACATCGCCGACGAGTGCTCGAAGAGCAAGTCGCTGCTCCACTACCACTACGACACCAAAGAGGACCTGCTCGTCGCGTTCCTCGACTACGTCATCACCGACTCCGAGGCGCGGGTCCGCGCGCACGCCGACGACCCGCCGGCCGAGCGGCTCGCCGGGTTCGTCGGCTGGTTCGTCTTCGAAGCCGACGCCGCCGACCGCGAGGCGTTCCACATCGCCCTCCTCGAACTCCGCACGCAGGGGCCGTTCAACGAGCGCATCCGCGAGCAGCTGGTCAGGAGCGACCGCCTGCTCCGCGGGACCGTCGCCGACATCCTCGAATCGGGGATCGAGGCGGGGGTCTTCCGCGAGGTCGACGTCTCGGAGACGGCGGCCCTCATCGTCGCCACCCTCGACGGCGCGCGGACCCGGCAGATCACCCTCACCGGCGGCGCGGACGGGACCGACGCCGGCTCCGAGGGCGATGCCGAGACCGGCGGGAGCACCGACGGACTCCCCGAACCCACGTACACGCGACTGGTCGCCGAGGCGACGCTCCGCCGCATCGTCGAGCCCCTGCTCGCCGAGGGCGTGGACCCGCCGTCGCTGGCGGACGGGATCGCCGCGATGACCCGCGACGACGAGACGGAATGACCGCATCCGAGTCGACGCGCGGGGCGACGCCGGCTTCCCGGCGGAGGCGCTGAGATGGGGTGGCTCGGCTTCGACCGCCCGCCGACAGTGCTGCTCGCGGTGATCGCCAGCACCTTCTTCGTCGGGTTCGGTGGCGGGGTCGTCTTTCCCATCCTTCCGAACCTCGGCGCCGTGCTCGGTATCTCGGCGTTCATGGTCGGCGTCATCCTCTCGGCGAACCGCTGGGTACGGCTCGTCGCGAACGCGCCGGCGGGCGCCCTCGTGGACAGGTACGGGACGCGAAAGCCGTTCGTGTACGGGCTCCTGATCGAGGGGATCGCGACCCTCGGATACGTCGTCGCGCTCGCGACCCCGCCGGCCGAGTCGCTCCGCCCGCTGGCGGCGGCGCTGCCGCGCTTCGCGGTCGGCCCGCTCGTCGTCGGTCCGGACTGGTGGTTCACGCCGCTCTCGATAGCCGTCGCGCCCGAGACGTGGTTCCTCCTCGCGCGGATCCTCTGGGGGGTGGGCTCCGCCGCGGTGTTCGCGACCGCGTACACCATCGCGGCCGACCTCTCGGACAGCGGCTCGCGCGGGACGAACATGGGCGTCGTCCGCGGCGGCATCACGATGGGGTTCCCGGCCGGGCTCGTGCTCGGCGGGGTCGTCTCCTCGCTGGCCGGCAACGCCGCCGCGTTCGTCGTCGCCGCCGCGTTCGCGCTCACCGCCAGCGTGGTCGGCTACCGGTACGTCCCCGAGACGCACGTCACGGGCGAGCGCTCGACGGACTCGATCAAGCCGTGGGACGTCGACACCGCCGTCCCGGCCGTGACGGTCGGGCTGGTCAACTTCGGGCTGCTGTTCGCGTACATCGGCGCCCTGTTCTCCACGCTCGTGTTGTTCCTCGGCGCCGAGGACATCTCGCTGTTCGGCCTCGACCCGCAGGGGACCTCGGGGCTGTTCATGGCCGGCACCGTCCTCTCCGCGGCCTTCTTCATGCTCCTCGGCGGACGGATCTCGGACACCCGCGAGTCGCGCACGCCGGTCCTGCTCACGTTCCTCGTCGTCTCGTTCGTCGGGTTCCTGCTGCTCGCCCGGTCGGGCTCGGTCCTCGACCTCGCGCTCGCCTGCGTCTTCATCGGCGCCGGGCAGGGCGGCACCAGCGGCCCCATGATGGCGCTGCTCGCCGACCTCACCCCGGAAGAGCGGATGGGGCGCGCCTCCGGGACGAACAACGTGTTCGGCGATATCGGCGGCGGGCTCGGCCCCATGGTGTCGCTGCCGCTGATCGACGCGGTCGGCTTCGCGCCGGTCTACGCGGCCTGCGCCGTCATGCCGCTCGCCGCCGGCGTCGCGCTGCTCGTCGGGGTCCGACGCGAGACCGGGACGTTCCTCCCCGGGCGCATCGCCGACGAGTCGGGGACGACCGACGATCCGGTCGGTGCGGAGTCGTAGTCGAGTCGCGCCCCCCTGACCCGCCCGTCGGTCCACGTCGGCGCGCTGCGAGCCTCGGACCGACCGTCATCCTGCGGCCGATATCGGGGGCATGCGAACCGCTGGCTCCCGCTGTTTGAAAGAACAACCGTTAAAAGTCGTCACCGGGTTCGTACGGATATGGCTGGAACTATCGAAGCGCTCGTCCCCGGCGGGCAGGCCAACCCCGGCCCGCCGCTCGGTCCCGAGCTCGGACCGACGCCGGTGGACGTACAGGACGTCGTGGCGCAGATCAACGACGAAACCGCCGCGTTCGACGGGATGGAAGTCCCCGTCACGGTCGAGTACGACGACGACGGCTCGTTCACGATCGAGGTCGGCGTCCCGCCGACGGCCGAACTGATCAAAGATGAGGCCGGCTTCGAGACGGGCTCCGGCGAGCCCCAGACGGACTTCGTCGCGGACATGTCGATCGAACAGGTGAAGAAGGTCGCCGAGCAGAAGTCGAGCGACCTGCTCTCGTACGACGTGAAAAACGCCGCCAAGGAGGTCGGCGGCACGTGCGCCTCCCTCGGCGTCACCATCGAGGGCGAGGACGCGCGGACGTTCGACGACCGCGTCGACGCCGGCGACTACGACGACGTCCTGGACGAGTAACGCGGCGTTCGCAGCTTTTCCGTATTCGTTTCTCGACGGCTGCTCAGACGGCGGGCCGCTCCGCGGGCTCGGCCTCAGTCGAGTCGGTCGCGACGGGGCGCACGTCGGCCCACGTCCAACCGATGATCGCGGCCGCGGCGACGAGCGCGTAGAACTGCACGAACAGCCCCGCGATCGTTCCGAGAACCGGGACGACCGAGAGCACGCCGATCGCGAGCGCGCCGGCGAGCGCGATCGCGGCGGCGGTGAGCCAGCCGGTCGCGTACGCCCGCTTCGTGACGACGGTCCAGAGCGTCCCGACCGCGAACCCGTCACCGATCCGACCGGAGTCGGCCACGGCGGCCAGCGCCGCGGGCGTCAGGTACAGCCCGACGAGCGAGACGGCGAGCGCGGCGA
>NZ_JAWOBM010000074.1:0-4320 GCF_046498025.1 Halorubrum sp. | reverse complement strand
CTCGTCCCGATGCCGACCGCCTCGGTCACGTCCTTGATCCGCGTGCGCTCGAAGCCGAACCGCTCGAACAGCTCCCGGCCCGCCGCGACCAGCTCCCCGCGGATCCGCTCGCGCTCCGCGTCGGAGAACCCGCTCATCGCTCGCCTCCGCTCCCGTCTCCCCCGGCCGGTCGATGCGCGCTCATACCACCGCTAGGAATCCAAAAACAAAGACGTTATTGATTCGTGGATTCACGGACAAGCATGAAACGCGCGACGGCGACGCCCTGCCCGGCTCGACGCGATCGGCCGCGGCAGCGCCGCGACGCCGGCTCGACGCCGGATCCGGTCCGTCCGGCCCCCGCCGCGGGGCCCCGGGACGCCGCCGCGACGTTCGATTCAGCATGAGACGCAACACAGTCCTCGTCGCGGTCGTCGTACTGGCGCTGGTAACGAGCGGCACGGCCGGGTTCGCCGCGGGAACGGGGTCGACGACCGACGGGGGGGCGGCGTCGGTCGACGCGGCCGCGGTCGGGGCCCAGGCCGACGGCGGAGCGGCCCTCCAGACCGAGGGCGGGCTCGTCCGCGGCTCCCCCGACCTGAGCGTGACGACCGCGACCACGACCGTCACGCCGGGACGGACGAACGAGCTCACCCTCCAGGTCTCGAACGACGGCGACATGGACCTCGGGACGGCGCAGACCCGCGACATCGTCACCACCGCGCGCAACGTGCGCGTGACCGCCGACGCCGACGACACCCCCCTCGACGTCGAGACCGGCACCCTCGCGATCGGCTCGGTCACCGAGGACCGGCCCGGCGAGGCGCCGATCGCGGTGAACGTGCCCGAGGACGTGGAACAGGGGACCTACGAGGTCGACGTCGAGCTGGAGTACTCGTACACCTACCAGCAGTCGGGCGGCGTCACCATCGACCGCGAGGAGACCGTCGACGCCGAGGTCGAGGTCGAGATCTCCGAGGACGCCCGCTTCCGGGTCGTGAACGCGACCACCGACGCGAACGTCGGCGGCGAGGGGACCCTCGAGGCGGAGATCGAGAACGTCGGCGCGGACGTCGCCCGCGACGCGACCGTCGCCCTCGAGTCGTCGAGCGGGGGGCTCGCGTTCGGCGAGCGCGCCAGCGACGCGGCCCGGATCGACGAGCTCGCCCCCGGCGAGACCGCGACCGTGCGCTACGACGTCGGCTTCGCGCCGGGCGCGCCCGTCCGGGAGTACGGGCTCAGCGGCAGCGTCCGGTTCGAAACGAGCGACGGGCTCCAGCGCGTCGACGAGAGCGTCTCCGCCGGCGTGACCCCGGGCGCGGAACAGCGGTTCTCGGTGACGGACGTCGACTCCGACCTGTACGTCGGCGAGGAGGGCGACGTCACCGCCACCGTGACGAACGAGGGGCCGGAGGAGGCCCGCAACGTGGTGATCCAGTTCGCCGAGGAGTCCCAGAACGTGATCCCGATCGAGCGAAGCGTCGCGGTCGGGACGCTCGGGCCGGGCGAGTCCGGCGAGTTCCGGCTCCCGATCGAGATCGGCGGCGAGGCGAAGGCGGTCGACCGCACGGCCGACATCGCGGTCCGGTACCGGAACGCGGACCTCGAGGCGCGGGCGTACGAGGACCTCGAGCTACTCTACGAGGTGCGGCCGGAGCGCGACCAGTTCCTGCTGGAGGTGGACGACCGCGAGATCGAGACCGGCGAGGGGCGCTCGCTCGAGGTGACGGTGACGAACAACCTCGACGAGCCCGTCACCGACGTTGAGGCGCGGCTGTTCGCGGACGACCCCCTCGACAGCGGCGACGACGAGGGGTTCGTCGACGAGCTCGGTCCGGGCGAGTCGACGACGCTGACGTTCGACCTGGAGGCGACGGGCTCGGCCGCGACGAAGACGTACCCGGTCTCGTTCGACTTCCGGTACGACGACGCGAACGGGAACAGCCAGCTGTCGGACACGACGCGGATCCCGATCACCGTCGTCGAGAGCGAGGGCGGGTTCCCGCTCGGGCTCGCCCTCGGCGTGCTCCTCGTCGTGATCGCGCTCGGAGCCGGCGTCTACGCGTTTCAGAGGACGTAGATGAACCGAGCCGGCCGGTGGGTCGAAGCGCAGGTCAGTCGGCTCAACGAGCTGATCGTGACGCGACCGCGCGTGGTCGTCGCGCTGTTCCTCGTCGCGACCGCCGTCTTCGCGGGCGGGATGACCGCCGTCGAGACGCAGACCGACGCGACGGAGGGGTTCGCCGAGGACCTGCCCGAACAGGAGGCGCTCGACGCGATCGAGACCGAGTTCGAGGACCCGTTCGCGACGGAGACGGCGAGCACGCAGCTGATCCACGACGGGACGAACGTCTTGGACCGCGAAGAGCTGCTCACGATGCTCCGGCTGCTGGAGCGGATAGACGAGCGCGAGGACCTCCGGGTGGAGTCGGCGAACGGACCGGCGACGCTGGTCGCGGGGGCGCTCGACCCGACGGCCGACACCCCGACCGCCCAGCGTCGGGCCGTGCAGTCCGCGAGCGACACGGAGATCCGCCGGGCCGTCCGCCGGCTGTCGGAGGACCAGCGCTTCGCCGCGGTCGTCTCCGACGACTTCAACCCGAACGACGCGTCGGCGTCGACGACCGTCACCGTGGTCACCCACGACGTCCCGCCGGGCGCCGACGACCTCGAGGGGATCCAGACCGACGTCCAGACGCTCGCCCAAGACGAACCGGCCGACGTCCGCGTGTTCGGCAGCGGCATCATCAACGCCGAGACGGGGAGCATCATCGCCGACTCGCTGCTCATCGTGATGCCCATCGTCGTGCTCCTGCTGTTGGGGTTCCTCGCGGTCGCGTACCGCGACCCGATCGACTTAGCGCTCGGGCTGTTTTCGCTCCTGATGACGCTCGTCTGGACGTTCGGGTTCCTCGGGTTCACGGGGATCCCGTTCGACCAACAGCAGATCGCGGTCCCCGTGTTGCTGTTGGCGGTCGGCGTCGACTTCGGGATCCACTTCATAAACCGCTACCGGGAGGAGACGGTGAAGGGGTACGACGCGCTCCAGGCGATGCGGATCGCCGCGAACCAGCTGGCGATCGCCTTCGTCATCGTCACCGTGACGGCGGTGTTCGGCTTCGGCGCCAACGTCGCGTCCGACCTCGACCCGATCCGGAACCTCGGGCTCGTCTCGGCGGTCGGGATCACCTTCACCTTCCTGATCTTCGGGCTGTTCCTCCCGGCGGCGAAGCTGGAGCTGGACCGGCTCCGCGAGCGCTACGGCGTCCCGGAGTTCGGCTCGACCCCGATCGCCTCGGAGGGCTCCGCCCTCGGACGACTGCTCTCCGGCTCGGTGAGCGTGGGCCAACGCGCGCCGGCGCTGTTCGTCGTCGTCCTGCTCGTCGCTTCGGCGGGGCTGGGCGCGTACGGCGCCGGCGTCGACACCACGTTCGAGCAGGAGGACTTCCTCCCGCCCGAGGAGGAGCCGGGGTACGTCGAGTACATCCCCGAGCCGTTCGCGCCCGGCGAGTACACCGTCACGTCGACGCTGGGCCTGCTCGAGGACAACTTCGAGGCGAGCCAGGACGCGTCCCTGACGATCTTCGTCGAGGGGCCCTTCGAGGCGGATCACGCGTTGCAGGCGCTCGACGCCCCCAGCGACGACCCCCCCGGAACGCTCGCGGTCGGCGACGGGGGGCAGGCCGAGACGACCAGCATCGTGACCGTGATCCGATCGCACGCGCGGTCGGACCCGGAGTTCGCGGCGCTCGTCGAACGCAACGACAGGGACGGCGACGGGATCCCCGACCGCAACCTCGACCGGATCTACGACGAGCTGGCGGACTCGCCGGCGGGACCGCGGGCATCCCAGTACCTCACCGACGACCGCCGCGGCGCCCAGGTCGAGTACACCGTCGAGAGCGGCGCGACGCAGGGGGAGATCGCCGCGGACGGGGCCGAACAGGCGAGCCGGTTCCGCTACGCGGCGACCGCGACCGGCCAGATCGTGATCTTCGACGCGATCACGGCGATCATCTTCGAGTCGGCGATTCAGGGGCTCTTCCTCGCGGTGGTGCTGACCGGCGTCTTCCTCGTCGTGACCTACGGCGTCCTCGAGGGGAGGCCCCTCCTCGGGATCGTGAACGTGTTCCCGATCACCGTCGCCGTCGCCTCGCTGGTCGGCACGATGCGGCTGTTCGGGCTGCCGCTCAACGCCCTGACGGCGACGATCCTCTCGATCGCGATCGGGATCGGGATCGCCTACTCGGTCCACATCACCGCCCGCTTCATCGACGAGTACAACGAGGGCGGCGACGCCGCCGCCGCGCTCCGAACGACCCTGACCGGGACCGGCGGCGC